>CAZCEG010000090.1:0-8673 GCA_964497275.1 uncultured Oceanicaulis sp. | reverse complement strand
CGCCTTCGCGGAGAGGTGCCGGAGTGGTCGAACGGGGCGGTCTCGAAAACCGTTGTGCCTTTACGGGTACCGAGGGTTCGAATCCCTCCCTCTCCGCCAGCGATTTTTCCTAACATCACGATGCTTCGGCGCGCGCTTGGGTCAGCCCCCGCGCGGTTTGCAAAGGCAAGGTTGACCGGGCTGTGTGGCCGGGTGGACAGGCGTTCGCGGGCAAGGCCCTCGGCGATGCGCGTGTGGCCGCCGCGCAGGCTTGCCTCCATCAGCGTCAGCTCAAACACGTCGCGCTGCGCATGGCTGCCGCCAAACCGGTTCACGATATGGCGCGCAGGCCAAAGCTGGTTCACCGCCTCGTCCCAGCGCTGCTGGTGAAAGGCGGTCAGGCCGTCAATCAGCGGCAGGCCTGTCTCATGGATCCAGCGCGCCGTCTGCGAGCCTGTGGCGGCGCGCATGCGGTCTCGCAGCTCCGCCACCTTCTCCATCTGCCCTGCGCCAAGCCAGGCCATGACGGCGTGCACATCATTGAACGGGTAGAGCGCCCCGTCGGCATGCACCTCCCAGAGCGCCGCCACTTGCGTAAAACGGTCTGTAACGTCCATGCCCGAAAGATGCAGCCGCCAGAGCAGGGCCGACTGGTCCACCAGATCGACCGCCGTGGTGCCGCCTGCAATGCGGGCATCGTAAAGGGCAAGCGCGCGTTCCGGCTCACCCAGCTCGATATGGCACAAGGCGAGATGCCAGTGATTATGGGTTTTGAGGAAATTGTCCTCACCGGCCCAGTGTTCGGCCCGGCTTTCGATCCAGTGGACGCCGTCGCTTGCGCGGCCTTGCATCTCCATGACGTGCGCGACCGCATGATGGGCCCAGCAATCGCGCGGATTGGCGTCTATGGCGGCCCGTCCGGCCTCTTCGGCTTGCGGGTAGGCACCCGCCTCTTCCAGCCCGAAGGCCAGCATGCCGAGCAGGAGGGACCGGCCGGGAACCCCCTCCCAGTGCGGCAGGGCGCGGGCGATGCGAAAACGCAAGCTGCGTGCATCGGCCTGCAGGAAATCGAGCAAATGCCCAGCCTGCAGCGCGATCAGGTCGCGCGGGTGATCAAGGCTTCGACGCTCGAGCGTGCGCGCGGCCGTCGTCCACTCGCCAGAGAGCGCAGCGCCAAGGGCTGCGTAATGGCCACGGGCGCGTTCATCGCGCGCGGCGATGCCGGCAATCCCGGACAGCCCTTCGCGGGCCATCTGTGCCGCCGCCGGTTCGGTTGCCAGCGTCAGGCACCAGGCCCTGGCCAGATGCGCCATCACGCAAGACGGTGCTGCCTCGATGGCCGCATCGAACAGGGCAATCGGATCGCCGCAATAGGTGGCAAAGGCTTCGCAGCCCTCGTCAAAAAGCGCCTGTGCCTGCGCGTTCGCGCCGGAGAGCGGGTTTGCCTGCCTGTCAGTGATCATGCGGTCTGCCTTCATCGCGGAGTCCATCAGTTGGTGACACTGTCATCGCGGATCGCGCGCAATTCCAGCGGACTCATGGTCAGGTTTTCGAAAATTGCGGGTTTTGCGTGTAACCGCCCGATGTTAAGGGGAAAGCGCGCCCGTTGCTTCTCACCGGAGCCCGGCTGCCAGCCACGAAAACCGACCGCAGGTGCACTACGATGTCCGATGCCCGCCTGTCGAAGGGAGAGGCGACCCGTCAGCGCCTGCTGGACGCGGCCCAGCGCGCCGTGCTGGAAAAGGGGTTTGCGGCGACCTCGCTTGATGAGCTGATCGCCGAATGTGGCCTTACCAAGGGTGGGTTCTTCTATCATTTCAAGGACAAGACCGATCTCGCAAAGGCTCTGCTGCGCCGCTATATCGACGAGGATGAAGCGGTCTATGACCGCATTTTCGGTCAAGCCCGTGCGCTCGTGGATGATCCGTTGCAGGTCTTTCTTCTGGGCCTGAAGCTTCTGGCCGATGTGATGGGCGATATGCCAAGAGGCCATCCGGGCTGTCTGGTGGCGGTGTCCTGCTACGCAGACAGGATGTTTGACCGCGAGATGCGCGAGATAAACACCGAGGCGGCGCTGCAATGGCGCGCGCGTTTCCGGGCCATGCTGGACGAGATCGCCATGCGTTATCGCCCCCGCGAACCGGTTGACCTCGATGAGCTGGCCGACATGGTTTCCACCCTGCTGGAAGGCGGGATCGTGATGGCCAAGGCCCTGAACGATCCGGTCTCGCTCAAGCGGCAGATCCTCACCTTCCGTGCACTGGTACAGGCGCTGTTCGTGCCCCTTCCGGAAGATGTGCGCTGAGGGGCATGCATTATTCCGGCTTGACTGAGTCAAACCGCCCGTCCGGATGCGGATTTAATACGCTGCATTACAGAGTGAAAAATCAATAAATAATAAAAAATATCAATTAAAGTATAGAGCTCATGTATTAATCAAATTAATGTGTGATCACATCAGCGGCACATGCATTGCCATAAAGCCTTGATATCGATATGACCCCTCCTACATAATCGCGAGGCTTGCAGCGGCAGGCCGATAGCGCCCCATTTCATTCAGTGATTTTTCAAAGGAGATTGCGTGCATGTGCGGCATTGCTGGCGAAATACGTTTTGATGATCAGCTTCCCGATATTCCGGCCCTGCAATTGGTGACCGACACCATGCATCCGCGCGGTCCGGATGCGGGCGGGCTGCATGCGCAAGGACGCCACGCACTTGGCCACAGGCGGCTAAAGATCATCGATCTGAGCGACGCCGCCCAGCAGCCCATGGTCGATGCCGAGCTGGGCCTCACTATCGTGTTCAATGGCTGCATCTATAATCACAAGAAGCTGCGCGCCGAGCTGGAGGGCAAGGGCTATCGCTTCTTCTCCGATGGCGACACGGAGGTGCTGCTCAAAGCCTATCACGCATGGGGCGAGGATTTCGTCCACCGCCTCAATGGCATGTTCGCCTTTGCCATCACGCACCGCGATAGTGGCGAAGTCCTGATTGGCCGCGACAGGCTTGGCATCAAGCCGCTCTATTACAGCGAAGGGCAGGGCTATTTCCGCTTTGCCTCCAGCCTGCCAGCCCTCTTGGCGTATAAGGATGTGGACCGCTCGCTCGATCCGGCCGCGCTCAATTTCTACTTCTCCTTCCATGCGGTCGTGCCGGCCCCGTGGACGATGGTGAAGGGGATCAGAAAGCTGCCCCCGGCCACGCTGATGCGCATCGCCCCGGATGGTACGCGCAACGAGCGGCGTTACTGGGATGCGCCCTTCGGACCGCGCCCTGACGAGCAGGCCTTGAGCGGGCCCGAGTGGAAAGAGCGGGTCGCTGATGCGCTCCGCCTTGCCGTCAAGCGGCGCCTGGTCGCCGATGTGCCGGTAGGTGTGTTGCTGTCTGGCGGGCTTGATTCATCCCTGATCGTAGGGCTGCTGGCAGAGGCCGGGCAGACGGGACTGAAGACCTTCTCCATAGGCTTTGACAGCGTCGGTGAGGAGAAGGGTGACGAGTTTCAGTACTCGGACATTATCGCGGAGCGTTTCACCACCGATCACCACAAGATCCAGATCGATACGGCCAGAGCCCTGCCAGCGCTGGACCGCGCCATCGCCGCGATGAGCGAGCCGATGACCAGCCATGACTGCGTGGGCTTCTACCTCCTGTCGGAGGAGGTCTCCAAACAGGTAAAGGTCGTCCAGTCCGGTCAGGGTGCGGACGAAATCTTTGCGGGTTATCACTGGTATCCGCCCATGCTGGAAACCAATGACGCGCTGGGCACTTACGCCAGGGCCTTCTTCGATC
Source organism: uncultured Oceanicaulis sp. (assembly GCA_964497275.1). Classification (GTDB taxonomy): domain Bacteria; phylum Pseudomonadota; class Alphaproteobacteria; order Caulobacterales; family Maricaulaceae; genus Glycocaulis. The sequence goes on along the minus strand of CAZCEG010000090.1, from coordinate 4,902 downwards.
GGGATCGCGCGGAGATGGGCGAGCTGTTGCAGGAGCGCTGGCTGAATGGCGATCCGGCGCGCGATTTCGTGGCGGAGCACTTTGCCCGCCCGGGTGCGGACCGTCCCATCGACAAGGCGCTGCGGATCGATACCGAGATCATGCTGATCGATGATCCGGTAAAGCGCGTGGACAATATGACCATGGCCTTCGGGCTGGAGGCGCGGGTGCCCTTCCTCGACTATGAGGTAGTGGAGCTTGCCGCGCGCGTGCCTGCGGAACTGAAAACCGGTCAGGGCGGTAAGGGTATACTGAAGGATATCGGACGCGACGTGATCCCGCATGAGGTTATCGACAGGCCGAAGGGCTATTTCCCGGTGCCAGCGCTGAAATACTTACGCGGGCCGTATCTGGAAAAGGTGCGCGAGGCTGTCACGTCGGAGCGCTTTACGGATAAGGGCATCGTGAACCCGGCTTATGTCGAGCGGCTTCTGAAAGACCCGGAGGCCCATATCACACCGCTGCGCGGATCGAAGCTCTATCAGATCGGGCTTCTGGCCATGTGGCTGGAAACCCACGGGCTTTAGGGGCCGTCAGGGGAAGGAGTGCCGATGAGCACGCCCAGAAGACCAGACCGCGGCCGCGCCGTGGCCCATCGCCTGCGGCGCATGCGCGACCAGTCCATGAAGGCGCCTATCGCCCATGGCGAGGGGGTGAGCCCCAGCGCGGGTCTGGCGAGCAATGCCGTGCTCGATTGTGGCTGGGGGCGCCTCGCCTTCGCGCAGACCTTTTCCACGGCGGACAGGCTGGTGGAGACGCTGCGCGCTGAAGAAGGCACCAAGCGCGACATCGCTTTCTATGTCCGTGACCCCCATGTCGTACTGGCCGCAGCCCCGCAGGAGGTGTTTCTGGACCCCTCCCACACCTACCGGCTGGACCTTGCAACCTATCGGCCGACGCGCCAGCGCACCCAGAATGCCTATCTGGTTCGCCGATTGTGTTCCGAGGCCGATGCGCGCGCCGTGAACCGCATCTACACCGCGCGCGGCATGGTGCCGGTGGAGCCCGCCTTCTTCTGGAAGCAGCGCGACAGCCGTACACTGACATTCCTCGTCGCCGAGGATGAAGATACCGGCGAGATCATCGGCGCCGTTACCGGCGTTGACCATGCCCGCGCGTTCGATGATCCGGACCGGGGCAGCTCGCTCTGGTGCCTCGCCGTGGATCCGCGCGCCAGCCAGCCGGGCATTGGCGAGGCGCTGGTGCGCCGTCTGGCCGAGCTCTTCCAGGCGCGCGGGGCAGGCTACATGGACCTCTCCGTCCTGCACGACAATGTGCACGCGATCGCGCTTTACGAGAAGCTGGGTTTTGCCCGCGTTCCCTTCTTCACGCTCAAACGCAAGAACACGATCAACGAGAAACTGTTCATTGGTCCGCCCCCGGAAGATGATCTGAACCCCTATGCCCGCATCATCGTCGATGAGGCGCGCAGACGCGGCATTGGCGTTGAGGTGCTGGACGCGGAAGGCGGCTTCTTCCGGCTCAGCTGGGGTGGCCGTTCTGTCACCTGCCGGGAATCCCTCTCTGAACTGACGACCGCTATCGCCATGAGCCGTTGCGACGACAAGGCCGTGACCCGCCGCCTGATGGAGCGCGCAGGCGTGCCTGTACCGCGCCAGCTGAGCGCTAGTACAAGTCCGGAAGAACGCGCAGCCTTCCTCGCCGCACATGGCTCGGTGGTGGTGAAGCCCGCACGCGGCGAGCAGGGCCGCGGCGTGGTGGTGGGCGTCGACACGGCAGAAGCCCTCGACAAGGCCATTGCCTACGCGGCGAGCGTCAATCCCGAAGTGCTTATCGAGGAGTGCGTGGCAGGCGATGACCTGCGAGTGCTGGTCATCAATGACGAGATCGTCGCCGCAGCCTTGCGCAAACCTCCTGAGATCACGGGTGATGGCACGCGCACGGTACGTGACCTGATTGCCCGTCTCTCCCGGCGCCGGGAAGCGGCAACAGGCGGGGAGTCGCGTATTCCACAGGATGAGGAGACCGAGCGTTGTGTGCAGGCCTCTGGCTACGGGCTTGATGACGTGCTGCCTGCCGGTAGGACGATCCGTGTGCGCCGGACGGCCAATCTGCACACGGGCGGCACGCTGCATGATGTCACGGCCAGCCTGCATCCCGACATTGCCGCTAGCGCCCTCAAGGCCGCGCGCGCCATTGATATTCCAGTCTCCGGCATGGATTTCATCGTCGCTGATCCGTCAGGGCCGGACCATGTCTTCATCGAAGCCAATGAGCGGCCGGGCCTTGCCAATCATGAGCCGCAGCCGACCGCGCAGCGCTTTGTCGATCTGCTCTTCCCCCTCTCCGCCGCCCGCCATGACTGAGAAGGACACACCGTTTCGCCATGCCGATCATTGATGACGCCTATCTTGCCGGATTCCTCAAAAAGCTCCTCGAGACGCCGAGCCCGACCGGCTACACCGATGCGGTAACGCGCCTGTGCTGCGAGGAGCTGGAGGCGCTTGGCGTCGATTACGAGATCACCCGCCGGGGCGCGATCCGGGCAAAGCTGCAAGGTGGCCGCCGTCAGCCAGCCCGCGCGCTGATCGCCCATGTCGATACGCTGGGTGCGCAGGTTAAGGCCCTGAAAGACAATGGCCGTATGGAGCTGGTCCCTATCGGGCACTGGTCGTCGCGTTTTGCCGAAGGGGCGCGCTGCACGGTGTTTACCGCAGAGCAGGGCGGCTTCCGGGGCTCCATCCTGCCGCTAAAGGCCTCCGGCCACACCTATAATGACGAGGTGGACACCCAGCCCGTTGCCTGGAACCAGGTGGAGCTGCGCCCCGATGTGGTGGCCGAGAACCGGGCCGACCTTGAAACGCTGGGCTTCAATATCGGTGATTTCGTTGCGATTGATCCGCAGGCGGAGTTTCTGGAGAACGGCTTCATCGTCTCACGCCATCTGGATGACAAGGCAGGTGTTGCGGCGATGTTTGCCGCCCTGAAAGCGCTGGTCGAGGGCGAGCAGACGCTGGCGGTCGACACCTATTTCCTGATCTCGGTAACCGAAGAGGTCGGCCATGGCGCCAGCTCTGTCCTGACCAAGGATATCGCCTCGATGATCACCATCGATAACGGCACCACCGCGCCGGGGCAGAACAGCCGCGAGTTCGGCGTGACCATCTCCATGGCCGACCAGACCGGCCCGTTCGACTATCACCTGACGCAGAAACTCCTGCGCCTGTGCCGCGATGAGGGCATCGATCATCAGCGCGACATTTTCCGCTATTACCGTTCTGATTCAGCCGCCGCCATCGAGGCAGGCGCGGACGTGCGCACCGCGCTGGTGACCTTTGGTGTCGATGCCAGCCACGGCTATGAACGCATCCACATGCACGCCCTGCACTCGGTTGCCCGCCTCATCCATGCCTACGCCCTGTCGCGCGTGGAGATCGGACGCGATGCGGCCCCGGTTTCTGCCGATCTGGAGGGCTTTACGGGCGTGCCGCTGGACCCTGCGCAGGAAGACGTGTGGGACGGGCGTGATGATGCGCCGGGGCGGCCATCGAAGGACTGAGGCGCTCACCACAGCTTGCCAATCGCGTAAATTTCCAGAGATTGGCGCATTGCAGTGCAACAAGCCCCTCAGAAAGGTCCGTTCCATGAAATATGATCCCGCGCGAGAGAGTGCACCGCGGCCCGTGGACAGTCAGGATGTGCAGGGGCTTGCTGATGGCCTTGCCCGGCTGCTGACGGTGGAAGAGCTCGACACCGATCTCTATCGGGGCCCGCGCAATCCCGGCGGCAAGGGGCGTGTGTTTGGCGGGCAGGTGGTCGGGCAGGCCTTGCGCAGCGCTGCGGCCTCGGTGGAGCCAGATAGGATCGCCCATTCGCTGCACGCCTATTTCATGCGCGCGGGCAATGAGGATTACCCCATCATCTTCCGTGTGGAGCGCGATTTTGACGGTGGCAGCTTTTCCACCCGCCGCGTGATCGCCATGCAGAAGGGCCAGCCTATCCTCAACATGGCCGCCTCCTTCCAGCGGCAGGAGGAGGGCCTTTCGCACGCCGACGTGATGCCGGATGTTCCAGGCCCGGAGGAGCTCAAAAGCGAAGCGGAAATGGCGCTGGAGCAGAAGGACACCCTGCCGGAAGCCTTCTTCAACATGGTCACCCGCCCGCGCCCCATAGAGCTGCGCCCGGTCGGCCCGTGGTCGCCCGGCAATCCGCCAAGGCTCGATCCCGTACGCCATATCTGGTTTCGCGTGCGCGGCAGTCTGGGCGATGATCCACTATTGCATCAGGCCGCGCTCGCCTATGCGTCCGACATGGCGCTTCTAGGCACCTCCATGCAGCCGCATGGCGTCAGCTGGGTGTCACCGGGCCTGCAGTCGGCGAGCCTCGATCACGCGGTCTGGTTCCACTCCGGCGTACGGATGGATGAATGGCTGCTCTACACCACGGACAGCCCGTGGGCGGGCGGCGGGCGCGGCTTCAACCGGGGCCGGCTCTTTACCCGCGATGGCAGGCTAGTCGCCTCCACCGCGCAGGAAGGCCTGATCCGGATACGGAAGAAGTAGGGCTATATGATCCCTCGCCCTTCGAGACGGCCCTTCAGGCCTCCTCAGGATGAGGGATCAGTACGTTCAAGCCCTCATCCTGAGGGTGAGCGATAGCGAGCGTCTCGAAGGACGAGGGCTAGTTCTTCAAACCCCTGAACCACGGCTCCATGCGGGCAATCGCTTCCTTCACCTCAGGCGTTGATACCGCGAAGCTGAAGCGCATGAAGCGGTGGCCGTTAACGGGGTCAAAATCGAGCCCCGGCGCGGTGGCGACGTAGGTTTCACGCAGGAGCCGCTCGCAGAAGGCCAGCGAATTATCCGTCAGATGGCTGATATCGGCCCAGATATAGAAGGCCCC
>CAZCEG010000089.1:0-8681 GCA_964497275.1 uncultured Oceanicaulis sp. | reverse complement strand
GGGTAACGGGTTTGACGTGAAGGTGCTGCGTCAGGTCATCCGCATCCGCAAGCAGGACCGCCAGGAACGCCAGGAAATGGAAGCAATTCTGGAAACCTATCTCGGCGCGCTCGGCGATCTCTGATACCGTTCCCGGCGATGAGCCGGGATATTGACGAACGCAAGACGAAAAAGGCCCTGCGGCGGCTGCAGCGCGTGCGCGATGCGCTGGCTGCTGCCGAGGCCGATGGCGATGTGGAGGCGGCAGAGGCCGCCCGCGCCCAGCTTTCCGAATGGGAAGACGCGTTCCTCGGCAGTGTGGAGGAGCGGCTGAACACCTTTGGTTCAGCCTTCACCGACCCTGAAAAGGGCGCGCTGGAAGAGCCGTTATCGCGCCTGCAGACAGCCAAGCTCAAAGAGATCGAGAAGAAGGCAAAGGGCAAGGATACGGGCGGCTTCCGGCGCTCCAGCTTCAAGCCGAAGACGGGTAGCAGCTTCTCCGCAAAGCGTCCGCAGCGGCCCTCCAATACGCGCGATATCAATGCCGATATCGAGGTGCCTGATGCACCCGAGCCCGCGCCGCCAGCACCCACAGCGCCGCCAGCGGGCAGGGCGCGCTTTACCGTGATCAAGGGCGGCAAGGACGGTTAGGAAATACCCCGGCACGCCTCACCCCTTGATTTTGGCTGTTAAAAGGCGTTTCTGACGGGCTAGAAATACTCATCATGAGCAAAAGGTCTGGCCCATGACCGCCTTCCGCAATCTCTACCGGCACGGATTTGTGCGCGTGGCTGCCTTTGCGCCTGAGGTCGCGCCCGCCGACCCTCAGGCCAATGCCGCTGCCCACATCGCCCATGCCCGCAAGGCGGATGGCGAGCATGCCGCGCTGGCGCTGTTCCCCGAATTGTCGCTAACGGGCTATGCGATTGATGATCTGCATCATCAGGTGACGTTGCTGGACACAGCCGAGGACGCTGCCGCCGCGCTGATCGCCGCCTCGAAGGAGCTGATGCCGGTGGTCGTGGCGGGTTGCCCCGTGCGCGCTGACGGCCAGCTTTTCAATTGCGCGCTGGTGATCCATCGCGGGCAGCTTCTGGGCGTGGTCCCAAAGACCTATCTGCCGAACTACCGCGAGTTCTATGAGAAGCGCTGGTTTGCGAGTGCCAACGGCGCGATTTCCAATACCGTGCGCTTTGCCGGACAGGAGGCCCCGTTCGGAGCGGGGCTGGTCTTTGAGGCGTCCGACATAGCGGGCTTCGTGCTGGGCGTGGAGATCTGTGAGGATCTATGGGCCGTGCATCCGCCAAGCCTTGATGCGGCGCTGGCAGGCGCCAGCGTGATCGTGAACCTTTCCGCCTCCAACGCCCTTATCGGCAAGGCGCGCGAGCGCTCCGAACTGGCGCGTGTCCAGTCCGCCAGGACGATGGGGGCCTATCTCTTTGCCGCTTCGGGGCCGGGCGAATCCACAACCGATCTGGCATGGGACGGGCAGCTCTGCGCGCATGAGCTGGGCCGCACGCTCGCCGAAGGACCGCGCTTTGAGCCCGGTGCCAGCCTGATCACCGAGTTCGATGTGGAGCGCATTGCGCAGGACCGCCTGCGTTCCTCCACTTTCCGCGATGGCATTGCCGCGCGGGCAGGGGTGCTCAAGGCCTTCCGCCGGATCGGGTTCGAGCTTGCCCCGCCGCTGAAAGCCGAACTGCCGCTGAGCCGCAAAATCGCCCGCTTCCCCTTCGTGCCGTCCGACCCGCAAAGGCTGGATGAAGACTGCTATGAGGCGTGGTCGATACAGGTAGAGGGCCTCGCCAAGCGGCTCAAATCCACCGGCCTCAAACACGCCGTGATCGGCATTTCAGGCGGGCTCGATTCCACGCAGGCCCTGATCGTCACCGCGCGCGCGTTTGACCGGCTGGGCCTGTCGCGCAAGGACATCATCGCCCTGACGCTCCCCGGCTTTGCCACCAGCAGGCAGACACGCGAGCAGGCGATTGCGCTTGCCGAAGCGCTGAAAGTGACCCATCGCGAGATCGATATCCGCCCTGCGGCAGAACGCATGCTGGCCGATATCGGCCATCCTTATGCCTCCGGCGCGAAGCAGTACGATGTGACGTTTGAAAACGTACAGGCCGGGCTTCGCACCGATTATCTCTTCCGCATCGCCAATCACGAGGGCGGGCTGGTGATCGGGACGGGCGATCTCTCTGAAGCCGCGCTCGGCTGGTGCACCTATGGCGTTGGCGATCATATGTCGCACTACAACGTCAATGCAGGCCTGCCCAAAACCCTGATCCAGCACCTGATCGCCTGGGCGGCGCGAACGGGCGCGGCAGATGCCAAGGCTGGTCCTGTGCTCAATCGCATCCTGGCGACCGAAATCTCGCCGGAACTGATCCCCGCTGGCAGCGATGGCGCGATGCAGAGCACGCAGGCCATTATCGGCCCCTACGCCTTGCAGGACTTCACGCTGCATTATGTCGTGCGCTACGGGTTCGGTCCGGAGAAGATCGCGTTTTTGGCCGATGCGGCGTGGGGAAGCCGCGCGTACGCGGACTGGCCCGATCATGTGCCGGAAGCAGACCGGCGCAGCTATGAGCTGCACGAGATCATCCGCTGGTTGGAGGTGTTCCTGAACCGCTTTTTCGGCCAGAGCCAGTTCAAGCGCTCTGCCGTGCCGAACGGGCCGAAGCTGACCTCTGCAGGCGCGCTTTCCCCGCGCGGGGACTGGCGCATGCCGTCAGACAGCTCGGCCCGCGCCTGGCTGGAGGCGCTCAATCGGCTGAAGGCTGAGTTGGGTATTTAGAGCCCACAGGCCGCCTTGCTTTTCCCTCGTCCTTCGAAACGTTCGCTACGCTCACCCTCAGGATGAGGGAAAAGCACAGCCCAAAGCCCTCATCCTTTCGGAACGCGGTGGCGCTCCAACGACGAGGGCGCGACCGGGGGATGACAGCCGGGATTTAGACCTTAGACATCACCAGCGTGCCGTTCGTGCCGCCAAAGCCGAACGAGTTGGAGAGGACGGTTTCCAGCTCGACCTTCTTGGTCTCGGTGACGATAGGCAGGCCCTCAAACTCCGGATCGAGAGTGTCGATATTGATCGAGGGCGCGATGAAGCCGTGCTCCATCATTAGCAGGCAGTAGATCGCTTCCTGTACGCCAGCCGCGCCGAGGGAATGACCGGTCATCGACTTGGTGGCCGAGAGGGCGGGTACGTCTTTACCGAACACCTCGCGCAGCGCGCCCATCTCCTTGATATCGCCGACCGGCGTGGAGGTCGCGTGCGGGTTGATGTAGTCGATCCTGCGGCCACGGGCTTCCTTGATGGCGTTGCGCATGCAGCGGATCGCGCCTTCGCCGGAGGGCTGGACCATGTCATGGCCGTCAGAGGTCGCGCCATAGCCGGTGATCTCGGCATAGATCTTGGCGCCGCGCGCTTTGGCCCGCTCGTATTCTTCCAGCACCACGATGCCGGCCCCGCCCGCGATGACGAAGCCGTCACGGTCCTTGTCGAAGGCGCGGCTGGAGCGCTCAGGGGTGTCGTTATAGCCGGAGCTCATCGCGCCCATGGCGTCAAACAGGTTGGAGAGGGTCCAGTGCAGCTCTTCGCCGCCACCGGCGAACATCACATCCTGCTTGCTCCATTGGATCTGTTCCGCCGCCGCGCCCATGCAGTGCAGAGACGTCGTGCAGGCCGAGCTGATCGAATAGTTCAGCCCCTTGATCTGGAACGGCGTGGCCAGCGTTGCAGAGCCGGTGGAGGCCATCGCCTTTGGCACCGCAAACGGGCCGATGCGGCGCGGACCCTTCTCGCGCGTGATATCGGCAGCGGTGACGATGGCTTCCGTGGAGGGGCCGCCCGTGCCGACGATCAGGCCGGTGCGCTCATTGGAGACCTCATCCGGCTCAAGACCGGCATCGGCAATCGCCTGCTCCATCGACATGTAGGCCCAGCCTGCGCCTTCGCCCATGAAGCGCATGGCGCGCTTGTCGACATGGTCTGCCGCCGCGACCGGCGGACGGGCATGCACCTGGCACTTGAAGTTCAGCTCGGCGTATTCCGGGGCGAAGACGATGCCGGATTTTCCGGCTTTCAGCGCTTCGGCCACCTTGTCCTTGTTCTCGCCGATGGAGGAAACGATCCCTATCCCGGTGACTACAACACGTCTCATGCAGGCGCTCCTGACTGATCCATATCCTCGGGCTTGAACAGGCCCACGCGCAGATCTGTTGCGGTGTAGATGATCTTGCCGTCTGCCTCGACATGGCCATCCGCGATACCAAGCACAAGCTTGCGCATGATGACCCGCTTGAGATCAATGACGTAGCGCACGTGTTTTACATCCGGCGTCACCTGACCGGTGAATTTCACCTCGCCCACGCCCAGCGCGCGGCCCTTGCCCGGTGCGCCCGACCAGCCCAGGAAAAAGCCGACAATCTGCCACATGGCATCAAGGCCAAGGCAGCCCGGCATCACCGGATCGCCTTCGAAATGGCAGGCGAAGAACCAGAGATCGGGATTGATATCGAGCTCGGCAATGACCTGACCCTTGCCGAATTTCCCGCCCTCGCCGGAAATGTGGGTTATGCGGTCCATCATCAGCATGGGCGGCAGGGGAAGCTGCGCATTGCCGGGGCCGAAAAGTTTGCCATGCCCGCATTCGATGAGGGCGTCATAGTCAAAGCTGGAAGGGTATTGGGACATGGTGAGCTTCATGCTGGGGGCCGCGCGGACCTGCGTTCAGCAGGGCGGGCCGGGCCGGTGAGACGCCGCACCTCAACACGGTGCAGCCTGATCGTGAAGCCGGCAATCTAGACCGGCGGACACGCTCCTGTCTCCCCCAAGAGGGAGAGCGATGTCAGAGGCCTTGTGCGCCCTCGGCGAGTGTCGCCGTGCGGGCATCCTGACAGGGCGGGGATTGGGGCATTTCCGCGCTCATCGTTTCGACGAGCTCATACGGGTACACACCCCACAGGGCAGAGGCACGCACCCAGCCGCGATGCCCCTCAGCCTCCAGCCGGCACCAGCCGAGGCGGCAGCGCTCCAGCGCGAGGATCACGCCGGGCTGGGCTTCGGCCAGCAGCGGTGATTCGGCGTCGGGGCGGGCATGCAGGCCCGTCTGTTCGCGCACCTCCACCGCCCGGCGCCCGGAGAGCGTGCGGCGGTGCATCCAGCTTTCCTCGCCCTGCGGATCGCGCACGCGGCGCCACTCCTCGGTCTCGGCGATGATCTCCACAGGCAGGCCCGCGCGCCGGTATTCCCAGCGCACCGGATGGCTGGTGGACGGGCCGACGCGGCCACGCACATCATTGAACCGCAAGGTAACAAAGCGCGGCACGGGCTGACCCGAAGGCGTGTCGCAGGTCTGGGCAAAGGCAGGAGCGTCCACCGCCAGCGCGGCGAGGGCGGCCATCATCAGGGGGGCGAGAACAGAGCGCAGTGTCATGGCCCAAACCTCGCGCGCTGTGGTGAATTCCGCGTTAAGCTGGTCAACCTCATTACGCGTGCCATCTTGTGCGCAGGTTCATCATCGCAGGAGACATGTCATGCTGCGCACTTTCACCACTGCCATCACGGCGAGCCTTGTGCTCGCCGCCGGGGCTTTTGCCCAGAGCTCGCCCTTCACCACCACGGACCTTGGCAATGGCGTCTACATGATCGCCAATGACCGGGCGGGCAATATCGGCCTTATCGATGCGGGTGGTCACCTGATCATGATCGACACGCAGATGCCGCCCTTCCTTGATGATCTCGAAAGCGCCGTGCGCGAGGCGAGCGGCGGGCGCGCACCGACGCTTGTCATCAACACGCATTTCCACGGCGACCATGTGCTCGGCAATGCGCATTTCGCGGCGCTGGGTGCAAGCATCCTCGCCCATGGCAATGTGGCCGAGCGCCTCGCCAATCCCGTCCAGAGCCAGCTCACGGGCCGCACGCCGGAGGCGCTGGATGAAAGCTTCCTGCCCGACATCCTTGTCAGCGAGGCAATGATGCTCACGCAGTTCGGTGTGACCGGCGAGGTGTTGCACTTTGCAGGTGCCCACACCGATGGCGACATCATCGTGAACATCGCCAGCGAGAATATCGTCCATATGGGCGATCTGCTTTTCTCCGGCCTTTATCCCTTCATCGATCTCGATGCTGGCGGCTCGGTAGAGGGCTATATTGCGGCGCTGGACGAGGTCATCGGCTTTACCGATGACGAGACCCGCTTCATCGCGGGCCACGGGCCGCTCTCAACCCGCGATGACCTGATCGCCAGCCGCGACATGCTGATCGAGGGCCGCGCGCGCGTTGCCGCGCTGGTGGAGGCCGGTCATGGTCTGGATGCGATACAGGCAGAAAATCCGCTCGCCGACTTCCATGAGACGTGGAACTGGGCTTTCATCACGACAGAGCGGATGACCTGGACCTTCTATCGTGACATCACGGGCCTCACACAATAAGCACAAGCTCCCCCCGGCAAGGGTCATGGTCCTTCCCATAGGAACAGGCCTGATCCTTGCCTTCCTGTTCGGCCTGCTCATGGGCAGCTGGATCGCAGGCGGCGTGGTCGGCCTGCTGTTTGCAGCCGGGTTTACCGCCGTCCTGATCATGACCGCGCGCGGTGCAGCCAAGCGGACGAAGAAGAAGACGCGGCTGCGTTAGGCGAGTTTGGCGTTGGTCATTAGTTGGGGGGTGAAGCGTCAGGCTGTGCTTGCGCGCCTAATCGCCTGCATTCCCTACCTTGTCATCCCATGGGATGAGCAGTGCGATAGAAATCAGCACCACAGAAAAAATTATAGAGACTTTGTGAATTGTTGATTCAAAAATATAATAATATCCCACAAATAAAACGGAGACAAAAAGCATCAATGCAATAACCCACCTTAATGCGTATATCATTCGCGACAGCTTTTGACGGTTCATTTGCAGCCCTCCAACTTGATGCCACACGCGAAGCGCGAAGAACTCCTACCGCCCCTTCCCCGGCTTCGCTTCAGACGGTTTGAACTCGGTAACGGTCGAAGTGGCCAATGGGGTTAGGCGAGTCTGGCGGCGATCAGCGGCGCCATTCCTCCATCAATAGCCGAAGCGCCTTTTCACCTTCGACAGTCCGAAAGCCATCGTACTCTACGGGGCTTTTGCAGTTTTCCTGAATATCCATAATGGCCCGGCGCGCGTTCTCGAGATGCTCCTTTTTGTATTTCATGAGGGTGAACTCATACAGCGCGCCGTCCTCGAAGTCGCTGTTTTCGCCATCGAGGCATGCCTCAATCATGGAGGCGAGTTCGCGATGTGAAAGGTCATCGAACCCCTTGCCGGGAATCTTGACGTATGACTTGAAGCCCAACAGTTGCATCATTCTGCTGACAAGGCTCATGATCACAGCTCTCCGTTCCGCCCGATCGCTTCAGACGCTTCAGCCAGATAATACTCGAGGCGGCAGCTGTGTCAGGCGAGTTTGGCGGCGAGCGTGTTCAGGCGGCTGGTCGACTGGTCGATGGCCGAGGCAGAGGCCGCAATGTCCTTCACTGCGCCGGACACCTGCGACACGCCGCTGGCGGCGGTCTGCATGTTGCGGCTGATATCCCCGGTAACGGCGCTCTGCTGCTCGACGGCGGCTGCGATGCTCGCGGAAATTTCGTCTATGCGTTCAATGACGCGGCCGATCTCGTCTATCGCCGAGACGGCGCCCGCCGTTGAGGTCTGGACGGCCGTGATCTGAACCGTGATGTCCTCAATGGCCTTGGAGGTCTGGCTGGCAAGGGATTTCACCTCGCTGGCGACGACCGCAAAGCCCTTGCCCGCCTCGCCAGCGCGGGCTGCCTCAATGGTGGCGTTTAGCGCGAGAAGATTGGTCTGCTCGGCGATGGCATTGATCAGTTCGACGACCCTGCCGATCGCCTGCGCGGAATCGCTGAGCCCGGTCATGGCGGTGCGGGTTGTTCTGGCGTTTTCAACTGCGGCCTTGGAGACGGCGAGCGCCTCGTTTACGCGCCGGCCGATCTCGCCGAAGGAGGCTGACAATTCCTCCACGCCGGAGGCTATCGCCTGTACGTTCTGCGAGGCCTGCACCGAGGCCGTTTCCGCGTCGCGGGCCTGATTGTTGGACGAGGCCGTGCTCTCTGCGACCGTGCGCAGCTCAGTTACGATGGCGCTCTGGGCGTTACGCCGCTCAATCCGGGCCTGCGCTTCCGTCGTGATGTCGGTTGCCAGCTTGACGATCTTGATTGCCTCTCCGCGCAGATCGCGCACGGGATTATAGGAGGCCTGCAGCCAGATTTCGCGGTTACCCTTGGCCAGGCGGCGGTATTCTCCGGCCATGAACTGGCCGCGCCCCAGCGTCTCCCAGAAGGTCGCATATTCGGACGTTGCGGCGTATTGCGGGTCGCAGAACATGCGGTGGTGCTTGCCGATGATCTCTGCTGCCTCATAGCCCATCACGGCGCAGAAATTCGCATTGGCCGAGAGTACATGGCCTTTCAGGTCAAACTCGATCAGCGCCTGGGAGTCGTTGAAGGCAGATATCTGGCTTTCATAGTCAAAGCGCGCGAGCCGCTTGGCCGTGATGTCGGTCGCCAGCTTGATCACCCGCTGCACCCTGCCCTGCCGGTCGACGACGGGGTTATAGGTCGCCTCGATCCAGATATCGCTGCCATCTTTTCGCACCCGCCGGAACTCGGCGGTCTTGAAATGGCCTGCCGGCAGGTCCGTCCAGAAGTTC
>CAZCEG010000088.1:0-8707 GCA_964497275.1 uncultured Oceanicaulis sp. | reverse complement strand
TGGCCAGCGTCCGGTCATCTTCTACTCGAACGGCTATGAGCATTGGATATGGGATGATGCGGCGCATCCACCGCGCCAAGTGCAGGGCTTCTACAAGAAGGACGAGCTGAGCCTGATCATTCAGCGCCGTGCGCGCGCGAAATCACCCGCGACACTGGATATCAATACCGAGATTGCGGGCCGGTCATTCCAGATGCGGGCAGTCCGCCGCGTCTGCGAAAGCTTTGAGGTGGAAGGGCGTCGGCGGGCCTTGCTCGTGATGGCGACCGGTACGGGCAAGACACGCACCACGATCGCACTCGCCGACCTGTTGATGCGGGCGAATTGGGTGCGCCGCGTCCTGTTTCTTGCCGACCGTCGCGCTCTGGTGAAGCAGGCCTATAATGCGTTCAAGAAGCATCTACCCAGCACAACCATCGCGATGACCAACACGGGCCACGACCCTGCAGGCGGAAACGATCTGTATAATTCACGCGTAGTTGTCGCGACTTACCCCTCTATGATGAAGCGGATCGACGCGATGGAAGCGGGCGAGCGCCCCTTCGGGGTCGGGCATTTCGACCTCATCGTGGTCGATGAGGCTCACCGGTCGATCTACAAGAAGTTCGGCGCGATCTTCGAGTATTTTGACGGCCATCTTCTCGGCCTCACAGCTACGCCAAAGGACGAGGTGGATCGCGACACCTACAAGACCTTCGAGCTTGAGAATGGCGTGCCGACGGATGCCTACATGCTCGAAGAGGCAGTCGATGACGGCTACCTGGCGCCGCCGATTCCCTATTCAGTGCCGCTGAAGTTTCAACGCGAGGGCATCAAGTACGATGACCTTTCCGAGGAGGAAAAGGATCAGTGGGATGCGCTGGAGTGGAATGACGAGGGCGACGTCCCCAACGAGGTCGACCCGGACGCCGTCAACAAGTGGCTGTTCAACACCGACACTGTCGACAAAGTGCTCGCCCACCTGATGGAGCACGGTGTCAGGGTCAACGAAGGCGACCGGCTCGGCAAGACGATCATCTTTGCGAAGTCGAACGAGCACGCCTATTTCATCGCCAAACGGTTCGATGCGAACTACCCGCACCTCAAAGGCAAGTTTGCGCAGGTAATCACCTATAGGACTGAGCATGCCCAATCGCTGATCGATGACTTCTCCGACCTCGAGAAGGACCCTCATATCGCGATATCGGTGGACATGCTGGACACCGGCATCGACGTGCCAGAGGTGGTAAATCTCGTTTTCTTCAAGCTGGTCCGTTCCAAAACCAAGTTCTGGCAGATGATCGGTCGTGGCACGCGGTTGTGTGATGATCTGTTCGGCCCGGGGCGCGACAAGGACCACTTTGCGATCTTCGACTTCTGCCAGAACTTCGAGTTCTTCAACCAGAACCCAGACCTGCGCGAGCCAAAGGCACCAGACACGATCACCAAGCGCCTTTTCGTGAAGCGCCTTGACCTAATCGCCAAGCTGTCACCGGATACGGCAGTCCGTTCTGGCGACAGTGTAGCCGAAGAGGGCGAGCCGTTCCTTAACGAGGAGGACGAAGCCCGGCAGACGCTCAAGACGCAGCTCGCCGATCTCCTTCACGACGAGGTCGCGGCTATGAACCTCGACAACTTCATCGTCCGGGCAAAGCGCAAGACGGTCGAACCGTTTCAGGATCGCGCGCGCTGGTTCGACCTCTCGCAGGAAGACCGCCACCAGCTCGCCGATCATGTGGCCGGTTTGCCGTCGGCGCAGAAGCCTGAGCACATCACGGCCAAGCAGTTCGATAGCCTCGTGCTTAGCGCTCAGTTGGCCCTACTTTCCAATGACGCATCTTTCGCCAAGCTTGCTGACCGTATCCGGCTGGTGGCTGGTGAACTGGCGGAACGAGTCAACATTCCGACAGTCGCTGCGCGCATTGACCTGATCGAGGAAATCCAAACGGACACGTTCTGGGAGGGCGTCAACGTTGTTCTCCTCGAAGACGTGCGTCTCAAGCTGCGTGCTCTGGTCCAGCTGATCGAGCCAAAATCTCGTAAACCGGTCTACACGGATTTCGAAGACGAGATCGGTGCGGCCATCGAAGCGACACTCTCCAACAGCTCCGTCGGCACCGATCTTGGCCGCTTCAGGATGAAAGCGCGCCGCTTTCTCGAAAGTCATCGCGATCACATCGCCGTACGCAGGCTCTACCGGAACGAGCGCCTTACCCCAACCGATCTAAATGAGTTGGAGAAAATTATGCGGTCGAGCGGAGTAGGTGACGACGCTGTGTTCGAAAAAGTGCAAAGCAGTTTCGGTGGCCTTGGGCGCTTTATAAGAAGCCTAGTTGGTCTGGACCGCGAAGCGGCTAAGCATGCGTTCTCGTCCCTGCTTGACGGGGCCCCAATGACGAGTAGCCAGATAGATTTCATTGAACTGATCATAGACGAGCTCAGCCGTTCTGGCGTCGTTGCACCGGAGCGGCTCTATGAGCCGCCGTTTACGGATAGCAACCCGCTGGGCGTAGGCGGCGTATTTAGTGATCCGGACGCCCAACAGGTCGTTTACATTCTTCAAGAAATTGAGGCACGTACTCTACCGATCAAGCCGGAGGAGGCGACGGCGTAGGCCCTAGCAAGGCGTCACGCAGATTGGCGACCACAGCGCAAAGACCTTCTCAGTTTACCTGTAATGGCGCGACTATCCTAGCTTATGGCCCTATAAAGCGTGGCCCGTGATACGCCAAGCTGCCTAGCGATCTGCGGCATGGAGTGGTTGCCCGCCTGTTTGAGCGCGCGTGCCATCTCGATCTGGTCCGGTGTCAGTGCCGCCGGACGCCCCAGCCTCCGGCCCCGCGACTTGGCGGCCTGCAACCCGGCTTTCGTCCTCTCGCGGATCATCTCGCGCTCGAACTCGGCCAGAGCGCCGAAGACGTGGAAGACAAGCTTGCCGCCGGGCGATGTCGTATCGATGCCCTCGGTGAGCGAGACAAAGCCGATGCCCTTCTCTTGAAGCCCTTCCACGGTCTCGATGAGCTGACGGAGCGAGCGCGCCAGCCGGTCCAGCTTCCACACCACGAGCGCGTCCCCGGCACGCAGATAATCAATTGCCGCCTTCAGCTCAGGCCGGTCCCGCTGCGCGCCGGATGCCTTCTCCTCGAATATCCGCTCGCAGCCATGCGCCTGCAGGGCGTCGATCTGCAGATGCGTCTCCTGGTCGCGGGTGCTGACCCGTGCATATCCAACTCGCAATGCTCTCTCCGTCGCAAAAACCTATCGCGACAGTATCGAGACGCCAGGGCTTTTCAAGATGTCTTTTGAGACGGAATGTGACGCCAAGCAGTGGGCTCAAACGGCCCAGCCGGGCCTGTCTCAGAAACCAGCGTTTTTGAGGCGCAAGCAGCCCTTGTCCTTGGTCAGCCCCATGACCGCCCGTGCCTATCTCCATGCCCACGAGATGAGATCCTTCGTGGCCCGGCCGAACGGCTCCTCCACAGTCCCGTCGTCCTCCAGCCGGTGGCATTGACGGAGGAAGGCCTCCTTCGCCCGTTCCGTCAGCGGGATCATGCGGGGGCGGGTGGTCTTCGTCTTCCAAACGTAGACCCGGTCTCCCTTCAGGTCCCTGAAGCGCAACGCCCGGGCCTCACTCGGCCGGACCCCGGTGTCCATAAGGAAGACAAACAGGTCAGCCCAGCACGTCCCGCAAGGCACACCCTCAGGCCGCTTGCGGGATACCGCCATGTCGAACTCGTGCATGAAAAGGCGGATGAGCTCGACGCGCTCCTCCTCGGTCAGCACACGGGTCCGCATGTTGTCACCCTTGGAGGGATAGCGGAACTGGGGACGGGTCACGCCTTGGGCCTCACGGGTCCCCACGAAGTCAATGAAGGCTGCGGACAGGGGCATGACACGCTGGTGCACGGTCTGGGCGGCGCAGCCGCAAGCGGTCCGTTGGAACCCGTCGCCCGATACTGTTGCCCGCGGCGGCGAACCATCGCTGGAGCCTGGACTTCGTCTCCGACGCTCTAATCAACGGGCGGCGCTTCCGGACGCTATGCGTGGTCGACGACTTCACGCGGGAGGCCTTCGCCGTCGCGGTCGATACCTAGCTGTTAGGCGTGCGCGTGGCCCGTGAGCTTGATCGGCTGATCGAGCGGCGAGGAAAGCCGCACATAATCGTCAGCGATAATGGCACCGAACTGACCAGTCACGCGATCCTGCGATGGCAGAAGGAGAGCGGCGTGGAGTGGCATTACATCGCGCCAGGAAAGCCCACCCAGAACGCGTTCGCGGAAAGTTTCAATGGACGGTTCAGGGACGAGTGCCCGAACGAGCACCTGCTCTCCTAGCTCGGCGAAGCGCGCGACCTAATCGAGGTGTGGAGGATCGTCTACAACACCGAGAGACCGCGCACCGCAATCGCCGGGCTCGCACCTTGTATCAACACTGAGCGAAACCGCCACCACCGGCCCGGCTCGCCTGAGCTATGCGGGGGCTCCGCTAACCGGGCCTTGACCGCCCATATCAAACGAGAAAGAAAGGCGAACAGACTCTACTAACTCACAGCCCGGTTGACGGGGCTGGGTCACTCAGATCAGTCCTTCGACACAGCCAGCGTGAGGCGGTATGTGCCAATGAGCTCGCTTTGGCGGGATATCTGCTTGCCTGCTGTTCGCTGTTTATGGATTGCAGTGCGGACACTGGCCAGGATCGGCAGCTTTGGCCTCTACAGGCCTCTCGACCCGATGGCCGCATCCCTCACAGATTGAAATTTCTGCTCGCAGCGCGTTAGTTGATTCTAGGCACCAGGCGCAAGTCAGGCCCCCAATGCGCTGGGTGACGGAAAAGCCGGGCCTCAGGCAGGCGGGACATCGATTGCGATAG
Source organism: uncultured Oceanicaulis sp. (assembly GCA_964497275.1). GTDB lineage: Bacteria > Pseudomonadota > Alphaproteobacteria > Caulobacterales > Maricaulaceae > Glycocaulis. The sequence goes on along the minus strand of CAZCEG010000088.1, from coordinate 3,859 downwards.
CGGCGTACCAGATCGATACCGGCGCGCTTTATCGAACGCATGCGAGTGGGATTGCGGTGCGCACGCATGTCGGTCTGCAGATGCGCCGAACCGCACAAGGCGATCACCTCCTTTGTTATCAGAGCCAGCTGCTCGAGCGTTTCCATCTCCTTACAGATATATACGCCGGGGTCCGGAGCACCGTGAGCTACGCCTATGGCAATTAGCGAGTGTCCGGGAAAGCCGATCCGCATCGCAAAGTCAGTTGCCTGCTGAAGGGTCGCGACCGTTTGGTGCTCGAAGTTTGTCAATAGGTCGGCGTGACGACCGATCACTTCGAGGCCGGTTTCACGGTCATGCAGCAAAACTATCTCGCGGCCCAGCGGCACCAGCGGTATGTATGGGTGCGGCCCAAAGCTGCCCTCGCTGGCGATGGCGACCTGCGCACGATGGTCATGTTCGAAGGCGGCAGCAATCTTGGCGCGCGCCGCGTCGAGCTGGCTGCCGCTGCGCTCGATCTCGTGGCTGAAGGTGCCAAACCTGTCTGTGTCGAATCCTTTCGGCAGGTGGAGCTTCAACCCAAGCCCGCGTTCAAGAAGCGGGCGCAGGACGCGCTCCTTGCCATGCATCGTGGCCAGCACGGCGCGCTTGCCCCATACATCAAAATCCGAGGTGAAAGACATCAGGCCTCACAGATGCGTTATGTCGGGTGGGAGGAAGGATCATCCCGCGAAACACATTCAGGCACAGCCTTCGCCGATCAGGCTGGAATGCTCTGCCCCTGTCCAATGCGGCCATCGGTGCCTTGACAGAGCCTCGCGCTTGTATCGTTGTTCTGATCGATTGTTCCAACGCGATCCACCGGGAGTCGTTCATGGCCGAAACCCTCACCATACGACGGCCCGACGATTGGCACGTGCATCTGCGCGACGGGGACATGCTCAAGCTTGTGGCTCCCTACACGGCACGCCAGTTCAAGCGCGCAATCATCATGCCAAATCTGGTTCCGCCGGTCATGACTATGGCTGCTGCTGAGGCCTATCGGAGCCGTATACTGGATGCCGTCGGCGACGGCAGTGATTTTGAACCTTTGATGACAGCCTATCTCACCGACATGATCGACCCCAAGGAGATCGCGACAGGGTTCGAGGCGGGTCTGCTGACGGCTTGCAAGCTGTATCCGGCCGGGGCGACCACCAATTCCGAATTAGGCGTTACCGACATCCGCAGGATTGACCGGGTTCTTGCCTGTATGGCCGAGATCGGAATGCCCTTGTTAATACACGGCGAGGTGACAACGGCCGATATCGATATTTTCGACCGCGAGAGAGCTTTTCTCGAGCAGATACTTGGCCCCACCATGGAACGGTTTCCCGCGCTCAGGATAGTGCTGGAGCACATCACAACTTCAGATGCCGTTCAATTCGTACTCACAGGTGGCGACAATATCGCTGCAACGATTACCGCACATCACCTTCGCATAGACCGCAACGACATGCTGGCAGGAGGAATACGCCCTCACATGTATTGCCTGCCTGTCGCCAAAAGGCGCAAGCATAAGGAATCACTTCGCGAGATTGTCGCCACCGGCCACCCGAAGTTCTTCCTCGGTACGGATTCGGCGCCCCATGCCCGTTGCCAGAAAGAGAACGCATGCGGATGTGCGGGCATTTTCTCCGCCCCGGTCGCACTTGAAAGCTATGCTCAGACATTTGAAGAGCTGAATAGTCTTCACTTGCTGTCCGGTTTCGCCTCGGAGCACGGTCCGCGCTTTTATCGCCTGCCATTGAATGAAACGATGGTGATATTGGAACGCACGGGCCTCGACGTCCCCGTTCAAATCGATCCGGAGGGCCATCAGCTGACCCCGTTTCACGCAGGCGAACGCCTAAACTGGCGCTTGACCGGGGAACAATATCGCTAGCTGGCACTAATTGACGAACCTTCAAAGAGCGGGATTGGATACAACACCTTCTGTTATTTTGGCTTTTCAACATCTACGGCCCCGGTCAAATCGTGCATCTGGTGCTGACGCCCCGGATCGCGACGTGAACTTCGGGTATCGCCAAGTGGAACTGTTGGCTTGATGCCAGCAAGAACAAGCCACGCCTTATCTCCCCGCCCACACCTCATCACTCATTCGTCTGGTTTGGTGGGTTGCACTGAGCCCCAACGTTGGACTGCCGGAAACTGGAGTTTCCCGGCTTTGATCACGGCGGCGGGCTGGCCATGCTGCGGTGATTGTGCAGGTCGGCCGGGACGTTGTACCCGATCGCGCTGTGAGGTCTGACCTCGTTGTAGTCTCTGCGCCAAGTCTCCAGCTTTTCGCGGGCGTCGGCAAGGCTAATGAACCAGTGCGTGTTCAGGCACTCGGCTCGAAGCTTGCTGTTGAAGGCTTCGATGAAGCCGTTATCCGTAGGCTTTCCGGGTCGGGAGAAGTCGAGCGTGACCCCGTTGGCGTAAGCCCAGAGGTCGAGGTCGCGCGAGATGAACTCGCTGCCATTGTCGACCCGGATCGTTCCAGGATAGCCGATCTGGCTAGAGACGCGTTCTAGCGTCTGAACGACGTCCTCGCCACGGTAAGTGAACCGCGGATCGGCCGCCAGGCAGTAGCGTGAGTGCGTGTTCACCACCGTTAGAATGCGCAGCTTCGACCCCATGGCGAGCTGGTCGTGGACGAAGTCCATCGCTCACACCTAATTCGGACCGGCCGCTTCCCGTGCAGCGTCCGTGCAGCATGGAGCTGCCGGGGGTGCGTGTAAGCCGTTGTAATTGCTTGTCCCCGTGTCGCATCGTGCAGCAAGTCGAACGCCGATCCGCCTAGAGCGAGGCCTGTCGAAAAGCTTTGGTTTTACAAGGGGTTGCGTGGTGCCCAGGGCCGGAATCGAACCAGCGACACGCGGATTTTCAATCCGCTGCTCTACCAACTGAGCTACCTGGGCCCACGGAGCGGCGCGGCGATGTGCCTGCGTCGCTTCGGAGTGCCGGTCTTATAGAGGCTCGCACCAAGCCTGTCCAGTTGCCCTTGCAAAGTTTTGCACAAGCCCGGCAGCGGCGGCGGCCGCGTCCTTGCGGGGCGGCGGGAGCCGGCGAAATCGCCGTCCCAATTCCCGAACAAGCACCCGACAAGCCGCACACAACCCCTTGAAACGGCTCGCCTAGCGCTGGCCGACAACGACGCCGGTGGCGGTGTAGGCGCCGGTCGTGTCGGAGATGCCGAAGCTGCCGACGACCCCCTGCGCCGCGCCCATCGGCCCGTTGACGAAAGAGCCGGTCAGCACGCCGGACATCGTCTCGCTCGCGTTGCCGAGGCCGCCGACGAAACGGCTGGGGTCGCTCGGACCGCCGGTGGGGGAGTAGACCGAGCCGCCGAAGCTGTGACCATCGAAATTGCTGATGCTGGCATTGCCCGTGCGCGCGCCGAAATCGTAGGTCATGTTGAAATTGCCGGCCGCCAGATACTGCACCTGGCCGTCATTGGTGATGTTGGTGACGCTGCCGACCGCATGGCCGGCATAGGAGGCCGTGCCGGTGAGCGGCAGTTCGCCGATGGTGGAGACATCGCCCGCCGCCCAGGTGCCGAGATGCACGAAATCGCGCCGCCGGGGATCGAACGGCGCCGTCTCGGACGTGTCCTCGCCGCGGAAGCGGGTGCCCCAATAGCCCCATTCCAGAAAGGCGCAGGTGCAGCGGGCGACATCGGTGAACAGGGCGGCGTCGCCCCCCGCGACCAGCGTCGAGGGCACCATGTAGCTGCGCGGATTGCTGTCCGGCACGATGACCTCGGCATCGTCGGTGATCGCGAAGGTCTCGCCGAGATTGTAGGTCAGCGCATAGCGGTCGTCGTCGATCAAGGCCGACTGGCCGTCCGGGCCGGTGG
>CAZCEG010000087.1:0-8708 GCA_964497275.1 uncultured Oceanicaulis sp. | reverse complement strand
CAACCTCCACCGGAGAAGGCTGGAGCGCGCCCTGACTGCGCAGAACCGAGCGCAATACATTGCCGGGAAGCTCGGCGAGATAGCGCGTCGTCCAGTCAACAAACTGGCGGGTGGCGGCGCTCAGGGGCGGGGCGTCCAGCCGCTCGGCCACGGGCTTCAAGGGTCGGTTCCCGCCCGCGCCATCGCGCACACCCCAGACCACGCCATTAACGAGCCGCTTGCCCAGCGGCACCACGACATGATCGCCCTCGGCAATCGTCAGACCTTCCGGCACGGCATAGTCGAACGCCTCCGGCAGAGGCATGGGCAGGAGCACCGTGGCGATCTGCCCGGCTGGCCCGTCGGTGAAGAGTTCGCGATTCGCGCTCATGGCCTGCACTCTATCGATTGGCACTGCGCGATACAGGCCGGTTAACCGAAACGGAACACGCGCCATGCCATAAGCTGGGTCAGACGCCATGCCTTCACATGAAGAAAGGCAGGCGCGGGTGAGATGAGGATGAGGGGACCCCATGATCGGGCTTGGTAAACGCATGCGTGCGCAATCGGCAAAGCGTCAGGATGAGGAAGCCGCTGCGCCGGACTGGCGCGAGGCGATCCTTGCTGAACCTGCCATCGTGCTGGGTGATCCGGCCCTGATGAGCGCGCTGCTGGGCACACCTGCCGGCATGACCGATATCGGCGCGAAAGCCCGTGAAGCCCTGCAGCGCGAGATCCGCCGCCTGAAAGTCGCCAATGACAGCATGATCGCGATCGCGCGCAGCAATCTCGCCGCGCAGGCCCGCGCCCATTCGGCTGTCCTGAAAGTCATCGATACGCCGACCCTTGCTGCCCTCGACCGGGAGCTGGCTGGTCCTGTCGCCAGCGCGCTGGGCGTGGAGGCGGTGCGGGTATGCCTTGAAGGCCAGACGCCGCTGCCGCGCCCGATGGCTATCCTGCCCGGCGCGCCGGGCCTGAAACAGGCCATGCTGGGAGAGGCTTCAGAGCGCCTTGGCGCGCCGGACCCGCGCTTCAGCCCCGGCATTTACGGCCCCCAATCGGCCCGCATCGCATCAGAAGCGGTGATCGCGCTGGAAGGCAAGGGGTTTACCGGCCTCATCTGCCTTGGCGCGCGCGATGAACACACCTTCCGCCCCGGCGATGCCGCAGACCTTGTGCACTTCCTTGCCCGCGTGACCGAGCGCAGGCTGCAAACACTGCTCGGCGATGGCTGACGGGCAGGAGAGCCCTCATGCCCTTGCGGCGCGCTTCCTCGCCCATCTGGAGGGGGAGCGGCGCTATAGCCCGCATACGATCAAAGCGTATGGCGGTGATCTGGAGGGCTGGCTCAGCTTCCTGAACCGCCATCTGGGCCATGTGCCCTCCAAAGCTGATCTCAACCGCCTCACCGCAACCGACTGGCGCGCCTGGATGGCCGACCGGCGGCGTGAAGGCGCAGGCCCGCGCACGCTGCAACGCGCCCTGTCGGCGGTAAACAGCTTCTATGCCTGGGGCCGTACACGGGCGGGGCTGGATAATCCCGCGCTGGGTCTGGTCGAAGCCCCCAAGGCCCCGCGCCGCCTGCCCCGCCCGGTCAGCGAGCAGGCCGCAAAATCCATGCTTATGACGGCTGAAGCGCGCCATGGCGAGGCGTGGATCGGCGCGCGCGATGCCGCCGTGCTGGCCCTTCTCTACGGGGCGGGTTTGCGTATCTCCGAAGCGCTGTCCCTTGAGGGACGCGACCATCCCCTGCCCGATGCCTTGCGGGTTACCGGCAAGGGCGGGCGCGTCCGGCTGGTTCCGGTGCTGAAACCCGTTCGCGCGGCGGTGGAGGCCTATGCAGAGGCCTGCCCTTTCCCTCTGGAAGCAGACAGCCCGCTGTTTCGAGGCGCGCGTGGCGGGGCGCTCAATGCCCGTGAAGTGCAAAGGGCGGTAGAGGCCTTGCGCGGCGCGCTGGGCCTGCCCTCAAGCGCCACGCCCCATGCCCTGCGCCATGCCTTTGCCACGCACCTTCTGGCCCATGGCGGGGATCTGCGCGCGATACAGGAATTGCTTGGCCACGCTTCGCTCTCGACCACGCAGATCTATGCCGAGGTGGATACAGCGCGTCTGCTGAGCATCCACGCGGCAACGCATCCGCGGGCAAGGCGCCGGGCCTGATCAGGCCGGGAAGACCAGCGGTGCAATGAGGCTGGCCAGCATGGCGATGATGGGGGCTGCCACGATATTGATGCGGAAGCCCGCCTTGATCATCTGCCCCATCGAGACCGCGCCGCTGGCATAGACCACCGCATTGGGCGCGGTCGCCACAGGCAGCATGAAGGCGCAGCTTGCCGCCAGCGCCACCGGCAGGATGAGGTGCTCGGCCGGCACGTTCGCTGCTGCCGCCACTCCGCCGAGCACAGGCAGGAAGGCGGTGGTGGTCGCCACGTTGGAGGTGAGCTCGGTCAGAAATACCACCATGAAGGCGAGGATCAGCACCACGATAGGCAAAGGCAGGGCCGTCACGATGGCCAGATGCGATCCGATCCACGCCGAGAGCCCGGTTGCGTCCATCGCGTAGGCGAGCGACAGCCCGCCACCGAACAGGATCAGCACCCCCCAGGGCAGGCGCTGCGTCGTCTCCCAGTCCATCAGCGCCTTGCCGCCATTCTCCCTGCCGCCCGCCGGGATCAGGAACATGGCGAGCGCGCCTGCCATCGCGATCTGCATGTCTGAGAGGGCTGGCGTGACCGGCAAGCCGATAGCGCCAGCCGCCCAGGCGATCAGCGGATTCCAGCCAAAGCTGATCTCGGGAAGGCCAATAAGTGCGCCCGGCAATTCCCGCCCCATCCAGAGGAGCGCCACCGTACCGAAGGCCAGCGCCACGCGTTTTTCCGGCGTGGTCATCTGCCCCAGCGCCGCGCGCTCTGCAAGGATCAGGGCATGCCCCTCTCCGCTCCCGGCGCGGGAGGGAACCTTGAAAGCAAACCGGGTGAGGATGATCCACGCCGCCGGGATGATGAGCGCGGCTGCCGGCAGGCCCAGCATCATCCATTCAGGAAAGCTGATGGAGCGCTCTGCCGTGCGCTCCAGATAGCCGATGGCGATAAGGTTGGAGGGTGTGCCGACCGGCGTTGCCAGCCCGCCAATGGACGCCGAATAGGCAATCGCCAGCGCCAGCGCGGGCGCAAACATCTTGGTGTCGACGCCTTCCTTCTCCACCGCTTCGGCAACTTTGAGCGCAATGGGGATCATCATCAGCGTGGTCGCCGTATTGGAGATCCACATCGACAACACGCCCGACGCGATCATGAAACCGAGCAGCATGAGCGAGGGACGCGAGCCGAACCACGCCACCACATTGAGCGCGATGCGGGCGTGGAGGTTCCACTTCTCGATCCCCAGAGCGATGATGAACCCGCCCAGAAGCAGGAGCACGATAGGGTCGGCATAGGGCACCGCCGCCTCGCGCACGCTGACAATGCCAAGAAAGGGGAAGAGCGCGAGCGGTACGAGCGCGGTGGCTGCAATCGGGATGGCTTCGGTGGCCCACCAGCTGGCCATCATGAGCGCCAGTGACAGGCAAACCCATGCTTCGCGCGACACGCCGTCCGGCACGGGAACCAGCTGAACGATGATGGCGAGCGCCAGCCCGGTGACAAGCCCTATCCGCCGGGCGGTCCACCCTTCACGCATGCGTCTACCCCCCGAAACTGGCTCTGGCACCACTTACGGGCGCATCTTGCGGACAGTTAAGCGGGTTTCGACCTGAGAGGGCAACCCAAAGCCGGCCGAAAAGGCGTTAATGGCCGCCAGAACCGGCCTTGAGCACGAAACGGCGGTCGCAATAGCCGCATTCGACGAAATCGGCATCGCCCATATCGTACCAGACGCGCGGATGGCCGAGCGCCCCGCCGCCGCCATCACACATGACGCGCTTGGACGTGACCTCGATTGTTTCCGGCGGCGGGAAGGCGGCAACCGGCGCCTTCGGCGCGGCAGGCTTGGCAGTCTTTTCGCGAGTACGGGCCATCGGTGTCAGTCCTTCGCAGGAAATGCGCTGTGCAAGGGTTGCCGACCGGCCATGGACGCCAGCGCGCAAGCCCCTTACCTTCGTGTCCATGCTTTAGTTTTGACCGCCCGGCCCGTCAATGCGGCCGGCAGCGGCCAGCCTGCCGGCCAGAGGCCCACACCATGACTCATGCCCCGCTGCCCGAACACGCCATCGCCGCCAAGGGCCTTGAAAAGACCTATGGCGGGTCGAAGAAGCGCGAACCCAAGCAGGCCCTCAAAGGCATCGACCTGACCGTGCCGCGCGGCACGATTTTAGGCCTGCTGGGCCCCAATGGTGCCGGCAAGTCCACCTTCATCAACATTCTTGCGGGCCTGACCCGCAAGACCGGCGGCAGCGCGTCGATCTGGGGCATCGATATTGACGCTGATCCGCGCCGCGCCCGCGCGGCGATCGGGGTGGTGCCGCAGGAAATCAATATGGACGTGTTCTTCACGCCCTTTGAGACACTGGAACTGATGGCAGGCTTTTACGGCGTGCCAAAGGCCGAGCGGCGCTCTGACGAGCTTCTGGAGGTCATGGGCCTTGCCGACAAGCGCAACGCCTATGTCCGCCAGCTTTCCGGCGGCATGAAGCGCCGCCTGCTGATCGCCAAGGCGCTGGTGCATAACCCGCCTGTCCTGGTGCTCGATGAGCCGACCGCAGGCGTGGATATCGAGTTGCGCCGCCAGCTCTGGGAATATGTGGTCAAACTCAACCAGCAGGGCGTGACCATCGTCCTGACCACGCACTACCTCGAAGAAGCGCAAGAGCTGTGCGACGAGATCGCCATCATCGATGAAGGCAGGGTCGTCGCCAGCGAGCCCAAGCACAGCCTGTTGCGCCGCCTTGACCGCAAGACGCTGATCATCGAGGCGGAAAACCCGCTCTCCGCCATCCCTTCCGGCTTTGACGATGTGGAAGCAGAGCTGCGCGCAGGCGCGCTCGCCATCACCTATAAGGGCGCTTCCGCATCCGTGGGCGATCTCATCGCCCGGTTCAACGCGACCGGCCAGACGATCCGGGATTTGCGCACAGAAGAACCCGACCTTGAGGACGTTTTTCTGGCCCTCACCTACAATGCCGGGCAGAATGGCAGCCGGCGGGACGCTGCGTCGTCCGGCTGACCGCCTGCATTACCGTTGCCTGCTGAATGGAGGGACCGCCAATGATGCGCTTCTTCAAGGCGCTGGGAGCCGGTTCCCTCTGCATGATGGGGCTGGGCCTTGCCCTTCTGATAATCGTCCAGATACGCCCTGAATCGCCGGCCGGATGGGCGGCCACCATCCTTCTGGGCCTTGCCGCCTTTGCGACAGCCCTCATCGCCTATCGCTGGATGATGGGCGTGGATTTCTATCCCGCCGATCCGGACGACGGGCATGGCGGCAGCTACATGACCGGCCTCGGCTTTGGCCGGAATACACCTGAACGCCGACGCTCCGACGATGACGCCTCGGATATCTGAAATACGGCCGTCCCGCGCCGACTGCATTAACTGTTATACATATACAACAATTCGCTTGCGATGTGCGCGCGAGTGAAGTAGAAGTGTGTCAGTTGGCCGCGTATAGCGGTGCCTCTGATGCAGAACGGACTGTCATGAGCTCACCGATTTACAACCGTCTGCCGGTCCTGCGTGCCGAACGCGCCCTGTCGCGCAAGGCCCTGGCCGATGCTGTCGGGGTCAACTTCCAGACCATCGGCTATCTGGAGCGGGGCGATTACAGCCCGTCTCTCGAACTGGCGCTGAAGCTCTCGGAGTATTTCGGGCTGCCGGTGGAAATGATTTTTTCCCTGAAACCGTTCGAGCCGCTTTCACAGATAGCGACACGGAAAGGCGACTGACATGTCCTTCTATTTCCGCACGCCCAAGGGCCGCATTCCCAATCGCAGCCGCGCCGCCATGCGCCTGGCAACCGGCCTTACCCTTGGCGGGTATCCCGCCGGCGCGCTGATCATGCTCAATTCCGGTCTTGCCGGAGAGGGCGTACCGGCCTTCATCGCGTCCGTAACCGGGCTCGGTCTGATCGCGCTCGGCGTGTTCGCCTTCTTCTACATCGCGCCGTCCTACATGCAGCGCATTGTCGGCGAGCAGGTTTGCGAGCTCGATGATCTGGAGCGTGATCTGCGCCAGAAGGCATTTGCCTTCGCCTATCACGTGCTGACAGGGCTCGTCGCCGCCGCAATCTTCTATCTCGCCGTCGCCAATGACGAGACGCGGCTGACCTTGTGGTCGCCGCAGAGCTATGAGCACTGGAACACCATCTTCTGGGGGGTGCTGCTTTACGCCTTCACCCTGCCGACCGCCTATCTGGCCTGGACCATGCCCGATATCGAACCGGAGCTGGCCGAGGAAGAGGACGATACCATCCCTGTGCGCAAGCCGGGCGTACGCTGGTGGCTGTGGGGCCTGATCGTGGCCGGCGGCATTGCAGGCTTCATCCTCGCAAGGGTGATCACATAGCCTGCGTGGCGAGCCCGGTATTGGGGTCAAACCGTTCAAGGTTTGCACTGGTGAGCACCGAGCGGACCTGTGCGGTATAAGCCTCTCCGCTGGAAGCGTAGGGGCCGATCTCACCCACGAGCGCAAGCCCGGTGATCGGCAGGCCTTCAGCCCTCAGCCGCGCCCGTTCAGCCCGGAAACGCTCGAAGTCACGGTGGCTGTTGAAGACGTCGACATACTCCGCAGCAGCGGCCCCGAGGCTCTCAAAGCCTGATGCCCCGCGCGGTGCCCGGCCATAAAGCGTGTTGCGGGCGATAGCGCTCTCGCTGGTGCCCCAGCCGGTCGCCAGGGCAGCCTGCGCCGCCCCCAGCGAAGGCGGGATGATATCCACCCGCGCCAGCAGATCATCAAGATCCTCATACCGCCCGCCATAGCGCCGGGCGAGGCTGTCGCGGCGCGCCTGCTGGGGCAGGGTGAGCGGAATGCCTGCATCCACCTGCGCACGCATGACCAGCAGGCTTTCACGCTCGGCAAGGATGCGCTCGTTCTGCGCAGCGACCAGCCCTGCCGCGACGCGCGCGAACACGTCACGCCGCTCTGCCGGGTTCATCTCGCTCCAGTCGGCGGGGAAGCTTTCGATGCGGACCGCCCGGCCCGCCTCGTCCTCGCCCAGCGCGCTGAGAAGCTCGCGCACACTCAAGGGCGTGATGCTCGCCGGTTCGCGATTGCGCTCCGCCGTGCCAAACGAGACCGCTGCGCTGGCAAGCGTGAAGCCGACCGCCACGGCTGCAACTGCACCTGCATTGGCGAGATTGCCCCCGCGTGGCAGAGGCGGGGCGACATTGAACAGGCGCGCCACCGGGCCTGCCGTCCAGCCCTGTATCACCAGCGAGGCGATCACGACCGCAAAGGCGGCGGAGAAATAGAGGTTCGCATTCTCCACCCCCGCCAGCACCGGATAGGCACCCAGAAAGATCGGCACCGCACCGCGAAGGCCCATCCAGCCGATGAAGGCGCGCTCATTGATGCGATAGCGCTCTGGCGCGAGGCAGATCAGCACCGCAACGGGGCGGGCAATCAGGATCAGGACGAACGCGATCCCCAGCGCAGGCAACGCCACTTCGGCGGCGTGGCTCGGCGTGACCAGCAGGCCCAGCATGAGGAAAAGGCCGATCTGGGCGATCCATGCGAGGCCATCTGAAAAGCGCGCGGTGGCTTCTGCGGCCCGGCGCTTGGGCGCCGAGGCCATGGCCACACCTGCCAGATACGCCGCAAGGAAGCCTGAGGCCTCGATCACTTGCGCAAACGCAAAGAGGAACACCGCCGCTGCCGCCGCAAAGATCGGATAGAGCCCGATCGGCAGACCGACCTTGCGCTCCACAAAGGCTATCGCGCGCCCGCCAAACCAGCCAATCAGACCGCCCGCGGCAATCGCCCAAACGATCATCAGCCCGGCCATGAACGGATCGGGTGCGCCGCTACCGGCAAGCCATTCCACGAAGGTGACTACAAGGATCACCGCCATCGGATCATTGAAGCCGGATTCAGCCTCCAGCGTGGTTGCCACGCGCGGGCGGGCCTTGAGGTCCTTGCCCGCAATCAGCATCAGCACGGCAGCCGCATCGGTGGAGGAGACAATCGCGCCCATCAGCGCGGCTTCGATCCAGCCAAGGCCAAAGAGGTATTTCGCCGCCACCGCCGTGATGCCTGCCGTGATCAGCACGCCCACGGTGGCAAGGCTCAAGGACGGGCGCAGCACCGCGCGCAGACGGCGCAGCTTGGTCCCAAGCCCGCCATCAAACAGGATCAGCGCCAGCGCCAGCGAGCCAAAAAGGTAGGCGGTATCATGGGCATGGAAGGAGATGCCGCCCGGCCCCTCCTCGCCTGCCAGCATGCCGATCACGAGGAAGATCAGGAGCAGGGGCGCACCGGCCTGACGCGTTGCGGCAGCTCCCGCAATCGCCAGCAGCACAAGGCCGGCCGCAGCCAGCAAGATCAGCTCCGCTGTTTCCATGATGAAAAGGATATAGGCCCCTGCCCCTCAATGCGGAAGCGGACGGGCTGATTAAGCCGGGAGACAGGCCTGCAAAGCCGCGGAGGCGGGCCGGAACGCGCAGTGTGCGCGCACTGGCAATGGCGCCTGAACCTCTCAGCCCAGCCCCATTGAACCTTTCCAGATTGGACTGTAAGAGAAGCCTCACGCACCCGTAGCTCAGCTGGATAGAGCGTTGCCCTCCGAAGGCAAAGGTCACA
>CAZCEG010000086.1:0-8845 GCA_964497275.1 uncultured Oceanicaulis sp. | reverse complement strand
GCACCACGGCGCGAATGTCTGAGAGGTCGAGCGCGCCGCGCTCGATATGGTCGCGCAGACGGCCGGGCGTGCCGACCACGATATGCGCGCCGCGCTCCAGCGCCCGGCGTTCGGCCCGTGCATCCATGCCGCCAACGCAGGCCGCGATGCGGCCGGCTGCCTCGCCGTAGAGCCAGATCAGTTCGCGTTGTACCTGCAGGGCGAGCTCGCGCGTCGGCGCGACGACCAGCGCCAGCGGCAGCTGCGCGTGGGGGAAGGTCTCCGCGCCGTCAAGCACGGTCGGGGCGATGGCGATGCCGAAGGCGACCGTCTTGCCCGAGCCTGTCTGGGCGGAGACCAGAAGGTCCGCGCCATCTGCTTCAGGCGCAAGCACGGCCTCCTGCACTTCGGTAAGGCGCTCATAGCCCTTCTTGGCCAGGGCCCTAGCAAGGGCAGGCGCGATGGATGCATGCAATGTCATGAGAGGTTCTAGTCCGGACAGTTCAGGCGCACGGGGCAAGCGCCTTGCCCGGCGGAAAGTGAAAGAAGGGCTATGGCGTCGGCCCCGTAGCATGCCATCAGGGCACGTATCGGCGCGCTCCTTAGCATTATTATGGCCGCGTGGGAAATGCACAGCGCGCGTGCCTTTGCGCATGGCGGCCATAACCGCCCGCCCCGCTTGACGGACAACGCCCCGTCAGGTAACACCCGCGCTCCTTGCGCTGGAGGGTTCTCCTGCGCACACGATATTCTTGAACGCGACTTACCAAAAGGGTGGAAGCCATGGCGCGCCGCTGCGAACTGACCGGTACCGGTCCGATGTCCGGGAACAATGTGTCCCACGCGAACAACAAGACCCGCCGGCGCTTCCTGCCGAACCTCGTCGACGTGACGCTGGCGTCTGAAACGCTGGGCCGCGCCTTCAAGTTCCGCATTGCGGCCAAAGCCCTGCGCAGCGTGGACCATGTGGGCGGCCTCGATCCGTTCCTGCTGAAAGCCCGCGACGAGAACCTCTCGTCCAGCGCGCTGAAAGTGAAGCGCGAGCTGAAAAAGGCGCAGAGCGAAGCGGCGGCTTAAGCCCCCTCCTTCGGCCTTGAAAGTTTGAACGCCCGTCTCGATTGAGGCGGGCGTTTTCTTTTTGCCGCCAAACGGCCTAGCTTGCCCGCTCACGCACTTCGGGAGGGCCAGATGATACGCACCACCACACTCATGACAATTGCTCTGGCGGGGCTTCTAGGCGCCTGCAACGGCACGTCAGAAAACGAAGCGGCGGCGAGTGAGGCAGCGGAGCGCATCTTCACCGGCGGCACGATCCATACCGGGCTTGGCACCACCGTCGAAGCGGTAGCCGTGCGCGATGACCGGATCGTCTATGCAGGCGATGCGGCGGGGCTGGACGCGTTCACCGGCAGCGGCACTGAGACGGTTGATCTGGCGGGCGCGGTGATGTTTCCAGGCTTCACCGACGCCCACGCCCACCTTATCGGGATCGGCCAGCGCGAACGCACGCTGAACCTTGAAGGCACCACCTCGATTCCTGACCTGCAGGCGCGCGTGGCCGCCTATGCTGAAACCAATACGCAAGGCGTGGTGTTCGGGCGCGGCTGGATTGAGACGCACTGGCCGGAGGGGCGGTTTCCAAATGCCGCTGATCTCGATGCCGTGGTCGCGGACCGGCCCGTCATCCTGATCCGCGCCGATGGGCATGCGCTGGTCGCCAATACAGCCGCGATTGAGGCCGCTGGCGTCACCGACGAGACCCCTGATCCTGATGGCGGGGCGATACTGCGCGATGAGGATGGCCGGGCGACCGGCATGATAATCGACACGGCGATGGCCCCGTTCCGCGCGCTGCTGGGTGAACCCACAGAGGCCGAAAGGGTGGAGATTTACGCCGCCGCCGCGCGCGTGATGGCCAGCTATGGCTGGACAGGCGTACACGATATGAGCGTGCCCTATCGCGATGTGGCAATCCTTGAGCGGCTGGCCGATGAAGGCCGTCTGCCGCTGCGCGTCCATGTCTCGGCCAATCCGGGCGATTATGCAGACGTCGCTGCCAACGCCCCGCGCCGTCATGCGACAGGCACGGTCACCGCCCGCGCGGTGAAGCTCTATGCAGACGGCGCGCTGGGTTCACGCGGCGCGGCACTGATCAATCCTTACGCCGATGATCCGGCCAATCGTGGCCTGATGCTGATGCAGGCGGACGCCGCAGGCGCGATGATGGATGATGCCCTGCGCGACGGGGTGCAGCTGGCAATCCACGCCATTGGCGATCTTGGCAATCGCTCGGTGCTGGACTGGGTGGAGGCGGCCTACGCCCGCGTGCCGGTGGAGGAACGCGCGATAGCGCAGCCGCGCTGGCGCATCGAGCATACGCAAGTGGTGAGCCCTTCTGACCTGCCGCGCATTGCAGAGCTAGGCCTTATCGCCTCCATGCAGCCCTCTCACGCCATTGGTGATCTGCACTTTGCGCCCGCTCGCCTCGGCCTGCAGCGCCTGTCAGGGGCCTATGCCTGGCGGGATATCACGGATAGCGGCGCGGTGATCGCAGGTGGCTCGGATGCGCCGGTGGAACGCGGGGAGGCCCGCATCGAGTTCTATGCAGCAACCGTCCGGCGCGATCTTGAGGGCTTTGCCGATCCTCAGACCTGGCATCTCGAACAGGCGCTCTCGCGCGATGAGGCGCTCGCCATTTTCACCAGGAATGCAGCTTATGCGGCATTCCGCGAGGATGAACTTGGCACGATCCAGCCCGGCATGCTCGCCGACTTCTCCGTCTTCGACATGGATCTGATGACGGCAGAAGACCTCGACCTGCGCCATGCCCGGCCTGTCATGACCGTGATTGGCGGGCAAGTGGTATGGCGGGCGGAGTAGGAGGGAACGCCCTTACCTCCGGCCTCCACCCCTTGCGTCATTCCGGAAAGGCCGCAAGGCCTTATCCGGAACCCAGTCCTTTATGAGCTCTGGGTTCCGGGTCTTCGCTACGCTTCGCCCGGAATGACGCGAGCAAAAGTTGCCCCTGTCAGCCCCAACGCCTCAGGTGGGCTTGCGGGCCTTGGAGCGCTCCTGCGACTCCTTCATCCGGTCGATAGCCGAGCGCTCCGGCGCGGCGGCCGTCACTTTCGGCTTTTCCTTCTTGGGCTTCTTGGCTTCTTTATTGCCCCGCATCTGGCCTTTGGCCATGGGCGTCACTCCGCCGGCTGACCCGCAATAAACCGGCCCATGCCGGTGCGGGCAGGGCGCGCCGGACTGCCATCCGTCCCTTTGGCGGATGGCGCGCTGATCCCTGTGATTGCAATCATGCGCCTGAACGCCCCTTCTGTCGATGGGGACTATTCCGCCGCCATCGCTAGTGTCTGCCCTGCGCGGATCAGGCGGCCGGGGCGGGCATCGGTGATCACATCATCGCGCACCACCACCTTGCCGGAGACGATGGTGGCGCGATAGCCGGTAGCTCCCTGCAACAGGCGCTGACCACCCGCCGGCAGGTCGGCCACCATGTGCGGGGCCTCGAGTTTCAGATTATCGAGATCGATGACGTTGAGATCGGCCTTCAGGCCCACCCTGATCCGGCCCCTGTCGGCAAGCCCCAGGAAGTCTGCAAGATCGCTGGTCAGCATCTGCACCGCTCGGGGCAGGGCGATGCGCTCGCCGCGTGTGCGCTCCTGCGTCCAGTATTTGAGGAGATAGCTTGGAAAGCTTGCATCGCAGACCGTGCCGACATGCGCCCCGCCATCAGACAGGCCGATAAGCGCCTGCGGGTGGCGCATCATGGTTAGCACATTGTCATAGCTCATCTCGGTATAGTTATAGATCGGCAGATAGATGAGCTCGCGGCCCTCGCGGGCGATGACGATGTCGTAAAGCTCCTCCCACACGGACACGCCGCGCCCACGGGCCTTTGCCGCGATGGATTGCTCGCCGGACTGTTCGTAATCGGGATCGTCGCTCAGCATGAAGAGCTTCTCGGCGATGAACTCCATCGCTTCGAGCATCACATCGGCTATCGGCGGCACGGAGGAACCCTCCACCGCCACCTTGTCCGGCTTTTCAGAGAGCATCTGCGCCTTCACGGCCGGGTCCTTCATCCGCGCCACCCGTTCATCAAGCGGGAGATGCGCGATGGCCTTGTAGGAGGGATGACCCATGAAGGGGTGGAAGGTGCATTGCAGCCCCAGAAACACGCCAATCGCGCGCGGGGCGACCTGCACCCGCATGTCGAACCCGTCCGCGTTGAGGCTCTCGACGCCTTTGAGGATGTCGCGCCACTGATCGGGGGCGAGATCGCGCTGCATGAGGGAGATAGAGGCGGGGCGTCCGCCGCCTGCCTTCACATATTTCTCCACCACCTCCCACTCCTTCGGGAAGGCTTCTGCTGAGCGTTGCAGGTCGAAATCGGAGACGGCCTGCAGCACGCCATGGGTGAGGCCGTGGAAGGCCTCGGCAATCCCGGTCAGCTCCTTTGCCGTTGCTTCCGATGCCGGCGTCCACTCGCCATCGGCGGTGCGGTGCAGGTCTGAACGCCCGGTGGAAAAGCCGATGGCCCCTGCCTGCAAGGCCTCGCGCACGAGGCGGCGCATGGCTGCGATGTCCTCGTCAGAGGCCTGCGCATCAAAGCTCGCGCGCTGATCCATCACATAGACGCGAAGCGGATCGTGCGTGATCATCGCTGCGACATCCATGGTGCGCGGCATGGCGTCCAGCGCATCGAGATAATCGGGGAAGCTCTCCCAGTTCCATTTCAGCCCCTCATGGAGCGCGGTGCCGGGAATATCCTCCACCCCCTCCATCAGGCGCACCAGCCGGTCATGGTCGGTCTTGCGCACGGGCGCAAAGCCCACACCGCAATTGCCAAGGATCGCGGTGGTGACGCCGTGACGGATGGACGGCTCCATCCTGTCATCCCAGGTCGCCTGCCCGTCATAATGGGTGTGGATGTCGATAAAGCCCGGCGTGACGATGCAGCCCGCCGCGTCGATGACCTCTTTTGCATCGCCAAGCCCGGTGCCGACCGCGCTGATCCGGCCATGATCGATCGCGATATCAGCCTTGTAAGGCTCGCCACCTGAACCGTCATGGACGAGACCGTTCACGATTTTCAGCTGATGGGTCATCCTGCCAGCTCCTGCCTGTTGTCCCCCGTCCTTCGAGACGCTCACTGCCGTTCGCCCTCAGGATGAGGGACACATCGTACCATCTGTCCTCATGCTGAGGAGCGCCTGTTCAGGCGCGTCTCGAAGCACGCGCCAGTTTTTTCTCCCGCCAATGGTCGTTCAGGCGGAAGGCACTGGCAAGGGCGAGCCCGGTCAACAGATGCCACACGCCCCACAGCGCGATGATCGCCGCTGCACCGCCGAGCCCGCCGAGCGCTCCCAAGAGGATGACAAGGCCAAGGCCGGAATTCTGGATGCCGATCTCGATTGTCATGGCGCGCCGTCCGCGCGCATCAAAGCGCAGCGCCCAGCCGGTCAGATAGCCCAGCGCCAGCGCCATGGCGTTGTGCAGGATTACCATGGGCAACACATTGACGGCACCCAGCGCCAGTATCTGCGCGTTTCCGGCAAGGCTGGAGACGATGATGAAGGCAAGCAGCGCCAGGGCGATCCACGACATGGGCTTGCGCAGCCTTCGCGCCAGATCACGCCGGTAATGGGCCAGCGCCATGCCCGCTGTCAGCGGTATCGCCAGAATGATGGTGGTCTGCACGATGAAGGGCAGCGCATCGACCTCCAGCGTGTCCAGAAGCGCGTCTGTGGGGGCGTAAAGCCCGCTCCAGAAAAGGATGGAGACAGGCGTTGCCAGAGCCGCCAGCAGGGACGACGTGGCGGTGAGCGAGACCGAGAGCGCGGTGTCTCCGCGTGCCAGCTGGGTGAAGAAATTGGACATCGACCCACCGGGGCAGCACGCGACCACGATCATTCCCAGCGCAATCGAGGGCGGCGGATTGACCACCATCACCAGAAGGAGCGTTGCCAGCGGCAGGACGAGTATCTGCGTGGCGGCCGCGCCCATAAACTGTAGCGGGCGGTCTTTCAGGGCGACGAAGTCCTCAACCCGCAAGGACAGCGCCACCGAGAACATGATCAGCGCAAGAATGACGGGCAGAATGCCCTGAAAGCCGGGGCCGAGGCTTATGCGCACGGCATCAAGGCTTGCCGGATCAGTCATCATGCCTCGCGGGGGGAAGGTGAGAGCGGGTTTGCAAGCTTGGGCGAGAAACGGCCCCGATGTCGAGTGCCGCGCTCAAGCCTTCCCCATCCGTGCCCGAAAGGGCATGGTACGGAAAAGAGCTAAACCCTTGGGAGGGCGTTATAATGTTACGTTTTGTCACTCTTGCGGCGAGCGCGGCCCTGCTGGCGGCCTGCAGCGAACAGGCGGTCGAGGAGGACGCGTTTGCGCCCGCCCCGGTCAACGGCGAAAGTGCACCCATCACCGACACCGGCGATGAGAACGCAGACGCCGACAATGATGATTCCGACTGGCCGCCCGCAGGCGAAACCAGCCCGGAGATCACACAGGACGATCTGCATTTCCGGATCGGCGTATTGGCCGATGACCGGTTCGAGGGCCGCGCGCCGGGCACTGAGAGCGGCGAGCGTGCCGCCCAGTGGATTGCCGACGAGCTGGCCCGGGTAGGCGTGCAGCCTGCGGGCGTGAACGGCACGTGGTACCAGCCCGTCCCGCTGATCGAGGCCGTGCTCGATGAAGAGCGCTCCAGCCTCGATATCAGCGTCAATGGCACGCCGATGGGGCTCGGCCTTGGTCAGGATACGGTTTTCTGGAGCCAGAATCCGCAAGAGCATGTCGCCATTTCCGATACCGAGCTGGTGTTTGTCGGCTATGGCGTGGTCGCGCCGGAATATGGCTGGAATGACTATGAGGGCATTGATGTCACCGGCAAGACGGTGGTGATCCTGGTCAATGATCCCGGCTACGCCCACCCTGATGCCGGGCGCTTCAATGGCGAGGCGATGACCTATTATGGCCGCTGGACCTACAAGTTCGAAGAGGCGGGCCGTCAGGGAGCGGCAGGCGCGGTGATCATCCACCAGACCGAGCCGGCAAGCTATGGCTGGAGCACGGTCGTCGCCTCATGGACGGGCCCGCAATTTACCCTCGACATGCCGCCTTCCGATCTCGTTCCGGTTCAGGGCTGGCTGCACGAGAACACGGCGCGCGCGCTTTTTGCCGCGACGGGTCAGGATTTTGACGCGCTGACCGCCGCCGCCGCCCTGCCGGGTTTTGCGCCTGTGGAGCTGGAGGGCGCGCGCATGAGCGCAGAGCTGCACACCAGCCTGCGCCGCCTCAGCTCGAACAATGTGGTGGGCGTTATCGAAGGCTCTGAAGCGCCTGATGAATATGTGCTGCTGATGGCGCACTGGGACCATCTGGGTGTCCGGCTGAACTTCGCCGCAGACAACAACATCTATAATGGCGCTGTCGACAACGCGACCGGCACCGCGGCCATCATGGAGATGGCCGAAGCCTTCGCGCTGGGCGAGCAGCCCCGCCGCTCGGTCCTGTTCGTCGCCGTGACGGCGGAGGAGCAGGGTCTGCTCGGCTCAGCCTGGTTTGCCGCCAACCCGACCGTGCCGCTGAACGCCATTGTCGGCGGCCTCAATATCGATGGTGAACTGCCCGTGGGCCGCACCGAAGATGTGGTGGTGGTCGGCTTTGGCGCCTCACAGCTGGAAGACATTCTGCGCGAGGAAGCCGCTACGCAGGACCGCTATCTGACGCCGGATCCGAACCCGGAGGCCGGGTATTTCTACCGCTCGGATCATGTGAGCCTCGCGCGCGTTGGCGTGCCCATGCTCTATGCCGGCGGCGGGTCCATCCACCGCGAATACGGGCGGGAATATGTGGAAACCGCCGCTCTGGCCTATCGGGTGAACCGCTATCACCAGCCCGGCGACGAATACAGCCCGGACTGGGACCTGTCGGGTCTGGAGGAGGATGTCGAGCTGCTCTACCGCGTCGGCCGCCGCCTCGCCGATAGCGATGAATGGCCGAACTGGTATGACGGCAACGAGTTCCGCGGCCTTCGCGATGCCATGATGGCTGGAAGGTAGTTGCTACCGCCCCGTCCTGCGTCATTCCGGGCGAGCTTTCGGCGAGACCCGGAACCTAGACATCTTAAAGAGGCTGGGTTCCGGCTCTGCGCTTTGCTTCGGCCGGAATGACGCAAACGCGGTAGCGTCGGCGCCTAGCCGCCAAAAAAGCCCTTGAGGCTTCGGGCTGCCTGACGGATGCGCTGCTCGTTCTCGACGAGTGCGAGGCGGATATGGGTATCGCCGCGTTCGCCAAAGCCGAGGCCCGGCGCGACGGCAACACCGGTCTTCTCCAGCAGGAGCTTGGCAAACTCCACCGAGCCAAGGCTGGCAAACTTCGCCGGGATCGGTGCCCAGGCGAACATGGTCGCGGGCGGGCTCGGGATGTCGAAGCCTGCCCGGCCAAAGCTCTCCACCAGTACATCGCGGCGCTTCTTGTAGGTCTCACGCGCGGTTGCAACATGGTCCTGCGGGCCATCGAGCGCGGCCACAGCGGCAATCTGCACGGGCGTGAACGCGCCGTAGTCGAGATAGGATTTGACGCGCTTGAGCGCCCCGATCAGGCGCTGTGACCCGGCGGCAAAGCCGATCCGCCAGCCCGCCATGGAATAGGTTTTCGACATGGAGGTGAACTCCACCGCCACGTCGCGCGCACCCTCCACCTGCAGGAGGGAGGGTGGCGGATTGCCGTCAAAATAGATCTCCGAATAGGCAAGGTCGGAGATGAGCACGAGATCATTGGCTTTCGCGATCTTGACCGCCTGCAAGCGCTCTGTGCCTGCCCCTTCGGCGATGGTGCTGAACTTCCC
>CAZCEG010000085.1:0-8913 GCA_964497275.1 uncultured Oceanicaulis sp. | reverse complement strand
ATTTCATCAGCCGTGGTGATGATCCGCGAGGAGGCCGAATAGGCCCGCTGCGTAATGATGAGGTTGGAGAACTCGGTCGCGATATCGACATTGGAGTTTTCCAGCGCCTTCGGCGCAATCCGCCCCGACGCCCCGGCTCCGGGCACGTTTAAGGTAAACGCGCCAGACTCCGGCGTGACAAAGAAGGCAGAGCCGCCCGCCGTCGCCATGCCATTGGGATTTGGCACGGTGGCAATCGGGATCTGGTAGATCCGCCGCACGACGCCGTTGGTGAAACGCGCCGAGACGAAGCCTTCGGTATCCACGTCCACGCTGGCAAACGCGCCGAAGATCGCACCGTTCACCCGGGTCGAGTTCAGGGTTGAAGGGCTGTCATACTGCGTGATGCCGCCCGGATTGCCCGCAGCGCCGAGATCAAGCTGGATCGTCTGCGCACCGACGCCGGTGCCAGCAGCCCACTGGAACTGGCCTGCGCCCAGCGGACCGGCATTGTTGGAGGCGAGGAAGCTGAGCGTGGAGGGCAGCGTCGTAGCCCCGGCATTGATCTGGCCATTGGTATCAAAAGCAAGAACGCCAGTGGCGATCTGGCCGGAGTTGAACCCTGCACCGGTAGTGACATCGCTGGCCGGAGAGACATGCAGTTCGGCATGCCATTCATTGGGATTGGCAGATTTCAGCAGCGAGAGCGTCACCGAGCGCACGCCGCCCTGGCTGTCATAGATCTGGATTGTGCGCTGGAAATCGGCGGGAACTGCGCCTGAGGCCATGTTGAAGGCAGGGTCAGCTGAATCGTAGGTTGCCGCCGCAGGCGACACGTCCTGGCTTGCCTGCAGATTGGCGTTGATACGCACCGAGGACGTCGCCTCTGCCGCGCCGCCGATATTGGACAGGTTGATGGCCTCCAGCTGGTCCATGTTGGACGGGTTGGCGTTCACCGTGCCGTCGGCCTGGACCGGCCAGCCATAGAGATACATGCCCGCAGCATTACGCAGGAAACCGGCGGAATCGGTTTCAAAATTGCCCGAGCGGGTGAACATCACCGGGTCAAAGCCTGTCACGTCCTGCGCATTGGGACGCACGACGAAGAAGCCGTTACCGTCAATCGCGATCGATGTGGGCGAGCTTGCCGGGTTCAAAAGCCCGCTGGTGGAGACGTCCAGCTTGGAGAGGGTCGAGGTGCCCCCTGCTGCGTAGCGCACATCACCCGAACCGGAATTGAGCGTGTAGTTCGGGAAGAAATTGGTGTTCACCCGCTTGTAGCCGACGGTGTTCACGTTCGCGATATTGTCCGAAATCCCGGCAAGTGCCGAGGAGTTGGAGATGAGGCCGGAGGCGCCGGCGGCCAGGGCTGAATTGAGGCTCATGATCGTTGCTCCTGCTTGTTCTGATTGTTGTGCAACATGGATGGGTCAGTGGCGGGGCCGGGCTTCTCCCGGAAGGGATGACAGGGGTCAGGAGGAGGGCACATCGTCATCCTCCTCGTCAGGGGGTGTGGGGTCTGGGACGGAGGGCAGAGGCGCGGTCGGATCGACCGGGCTTTCGCGCAGGCGCACGATCTGGGACGCCGGCACCTTCATGCCACCAACCTCGACAATCGCCTGACCTTCGCTGAGCTCCACGCCGGTGACACGGCCGCCGACGCTGATCGCGGCATCGATACGTTCGCCGTCGGCATCGGTGGCAACCACCTGCAGGCGGTACACGCCTTCGGGCAAAGCATTGCCCGCATTGTCCTTGCCGTCCCAGAGCAGGCGATGTTCGCCAGCACCCAGCTGACCGTCGAGCGTGCGCACGACTGCACCCTGCTCGTTGGTAATGACCAGCTGGCTGGCTGTTGCCTGCTGCGGCATGTCGTAGAACCACTCGGCGCTGCCATCCTGCATCAGGGCGCCATCGGTCATGACCAGAGCGTACTTGCCGATGTAATCGACGCTGGAGAGCTGGGCGAGCGCGGCCTGAACGCTGAGTAGCGCCTGCATGGCCTGCGTGGTCTGTATCTGCTGCTCCACCGACGAGAACTGCACCAGCTGCGAGACGAATTCCTGCGAGTCCATGGGGCTCAGCGGGTCCTGGTTCTGCAGCTGCGTGGTCAGAAGGGTCAGGAAGGTGTCAAACGTGTCGGTAAGCTGCGCGGACGCGCCGCTAGAGTTGGCGGTGTTGACGCTTGCTGCGGCGGCTTGTGCCTGTGCGATCGGATTTAGCTCGGTCATCGGTTTTCAATCCTGTCAGATGCGCACATCCACCCCGCTGCGCGCGGCAAGGGTGAAGCCGAACCGCTCTATCGCGGCGTCCGGTCGTTGAGATTCAAGGGTGAGCCGCGCCGCCTCCGGCTCGGCATCATTGGCAGCAGACCTTGACCCGCCGGAGGGGCTGTCGTGATCCTGCGAGCCATCAAAAAGCGCAAACCCTATCCCCGACTCGCCAAGCTCAAGCCCGGCATCGGCAAGGGCGCGTTCAAGCTCACGGGCATTGCGCTGGAGCTCCTGCAGGGCTTCAGGCTTTTCAGCCGTCAGCATGGCCTGCACGGTGCGGTCCGCGCCAATCTCGAGGCGGACATGAACACGGCCAAGCTCCGCCGGGTCAAGGCGGATGTCAAAGCTGCGCCCGCCCTCACCAAAGCGCTTGGCGATCAGCTGGGCGATCGCCGGCATCTGCCCGGCCGCGAGGCGCATGTTGAGCGGCGCTCCGGCACGGGCGGCCTGCGCGGCGGCGCTCTCGGTGCGGGGCAGAACCTGCTGGCCGGTCTCAAGACGAATCTCGCCCGTGTCGCTTCCCGCCGTCTGGGTCAGGGCATCAAGGCTCTGCTGGGTCTGACCGGTCTGGCTCGAGAGCAACGCCGCCAGCCCGCTTTGCGCAAGCTGGGCCGGGTTCATGGGCGGCGGCACTTGCAGATTGGCGGCAGGCAGGGCGGGCTGAGTCTGCGGCGAGCCCGGACGCGCCATCGCCGCGAGGTCCAGCTTGGCGCTGTCTCCCGGCTTTGCCGCATCGGCAAAGCCTGCACGTTCACCCGTCTCCAGACGGCTGGCGCTCATCTCGCGCCGGGCAAAGGCGGCAAGGCGCGTTTCGCTGCCATCGCTCATACCGCCGCGAGCGGCGAGAAGTTCATTGCGCGCCAGCTTCGCAGCATCAAGATCAAGGCCGGGCTCAGCTGCCGCCTCGGCCGTGACGGGCATCGGGGCCGAAGGTGCTGACGGCGCCGGGGCAGGCTGTCCCTGAGGGGCCGGGGTTTGCGCCAGGGTTGCCGTGCCAGCGCGCGCCTGCGCCGCAGCAATATTGAAGCTCGCCTCGTTACGTACAGGCGCGGCCTTGGGGCTGGAAGCGTCGTTGCGAGCGGCGCTATCGCCGCTGATCTCGGTATCCGGGGTATCCGCAGGCGGCGTCGGCTGAGGCGCAAGAGGCGCGGCAGGTGCTTCAGTGCCGGTATCGGCTTTGACCGCGTTCTCACCGGTGTCTGGCTTTACCTCCGGCACACGCGTCAGGACCGGTGCAGACGTGCTGGCGTCAGAGCTTTCGCCCGCGTCCGGCTCCATGCTCTCCAGCTCCGTGCTCACCGGCAGGCGCGCTGTATCGGCGCTGAGAGCTTCGACTTCATCGACCGGGATGGCCGGTGCTGAAGTGCTATCAGGCGATATTTCGGCCTCGTCGGCCGTGATCGTCAGCTGCTTCAGCTCGCTGGTAAGCGGTGTTTGCGTTCCGGGTTCTTGCGGCGCCGCGTCTGCTGACTTCCCGCCCGGTTCAGGCTTGCCGCGCACCGCAGAGCGCTCGGCGCCCTTGCCCGTCTCGCCTGCCAGCAGCGCCTCGAAGCTCTCGGCCCCGTCTTGCGGCACATGACCGCCCGGAGCGCGGAGGTCCGCACCCTGACGGGGGCCAGCGAAGAGAAGTTCGAGCAGCATCAGCGCAGCACAGCTTTCAGAAGCGATAGCAGATCGGGGTGCGCGCATTTTGCGGCGGGCGGCGGAAGCGGTGCTGGGCACACGCAACGCCGGGCATTCACGGGCCTTCAAGACTCATGCCACGGACAGGTCTGAACAATATCCAATTAAATTAGATATTTAGAACGATACCAGACTCGGCTGCGCCTTGCCGGGCGGCAATTCTTTCCCCGGTCGGTGGACGCTGTTTGCCGGGTAGCAGGGGCAGCCAGGCGCTTGGCCCGGCTTTTGCCCCTTACTGGCAGGAGGGTTGCGGCCCGAAATGTCCGCAGCCTCGTGGCAAGACGACAAAAGGCATTACAGGTCAATGCGTTACATGACCACATGCAGCGACACACCGGTCGCCGGAGCCCTGCTTCGGACCGGCAGAAACTGCCGTAGGCCGGTCAGAATTGCCTTGCTGCACGCATGTGGAGGAGCCGGACCATGTCGCTGAACGGTATTCTGGGCAACGCCATGTCTGGCCTGCAGGCCAGCCAGCTCGGCATGCGGTCTGTCTCCAATAATATCGCAAACGTCAACACGCCCGGCTATGCCCGCACCCGCGTCGATCTTGCTGCCCGTTCGGCGGGCGGCATGGGGATGGGGGTCCAGGTCACCGGCATCACCCGCGTGGCCGATGTGTATCTGCAGGCGGCCTCGCTGCGGGCTGCATCAGACGCTTCGGCGGCACGCACCAGCGCGAGCGTGCTGGACCGGCTGCAGAGCCAGTTCGGCGGGACCAATGATCCAGGTTCCCTTTACGGGCGGATGATCCGTGCGTTTGAATCGCTGGGGTCTGCGGCGGTAGATCCTGCCGAGCGTGTGGCCCGGCTGTCGGCTGCCTCGGACCTGCAATCCTTCTTCGATGAGTCCAAGCGGCTGTCGGCAGAGGTCCGGGCGCTACGCGACGAGTCCGACCGCCGCCTTGCAGCCGGTGTCGAGCGGGTCAACGAAATCCTTACCGAACTTCAGGCGCTGAACATTCAGGCACAGACACTCAATGCCTCTGGCGCTGACACCACAGGTGCCACCAACCGTCAGGCCGAGCTGATGGACGAGCTCTCCGGCCTGATGGATGTGCGCACCGAACTGCAGGCTGATGGCCGGCTATTCGTGCGCACGGAAAACGGCGTGTCCCTTCTCGATAACGGGCGGCTGGAGCTGTCTTACATCGCAGCAGGCACAGGCGCGTACGGTGCAAGCTATGGCGCGATCACGGCCGTCGTCTCGGCCTCGGGCGCGACGGTCGATCTGACCAGCGCCATCCGCTCTGGCGAGCTGCGCGCCCTGATGGACATGCGCGACAAGGACCTGCCCCTGATCGGGGCGCAGCTGGCCGAGTTCACCTCCGGCATGGCCGACGCGCTCAATGCGGAGCACAATAATTCGTCCAGCTACCCTGCGCCTGCCACCCTGAACGGCCGGGCTACCGGCCTGCTTGCCACCGACATTCTGTCCGGCACAGGGCAGTCCGTGCTGGCGGTCGTCAATGCCACGGGCGAGCTCGTCAACCGCATCGACATCGAGTTCACCGGGGCTGGCTTCACCGTTAACGGCAATGCGGGCACCACCATTGGCGATCTCGTGGCCGAGCTCAATGCGGCGCTGGGCGGGGATGGCACGGCGAGCTTTGCCGGTGGACGCCTGTCGATCACAACCAGCGATCCGGCCAATGGGCTTGCAACCCTGCAGGACGAGGCCAATCCGTCGAGCATTGCAGGACGCGGCTTTGCGCATTTCTTCGGGCTTAATGACATCATCACCGCGCCGCGGCCCGCCTTCTTCGACACCGGCCTGACGGCAGCAAGCCCGCTGGGAACTGCCGCCGGCGCGCAGATGAGCTTCAAGATCAACACGCCCGATGGCCGCGCGAGCACCAACATCACCGTGCCTGCCGATCAGGCCAATCTTGGCGCCTTCGTTGCCGCGCTGAATGACCCCGTCACCGGCATGGGCGGGTTCGGCACGTGGTCGCTGGATGCCAATGGCGCACTGAGCTTTGCCCCGGGCGCCGCCTACACGAACTACACGGTGGAGATGACCGCCGATACCAGCGTACGGACGGGCACAGGCCTCTCCCTGTCACAGCTCTTCGGCATTGGCGATGCGGCGCGCAGCCCCCGCTCGGAGACCTTCCAGGTCCGCTCCGACCTGCGTACCAACTCGGCCGCCATCGCCTTTTCCAGACTGAATATCGATGGCGCGACGGTGCCCGGTGACCTCGTGCTGACCGAAGGCGATGGCCGGGGCGGGCAGGCACTCTACGATGCCCTTGCCAAGCCGCGCCGGTTCGATGCGGCAGGCGGGTTTGCAGCCGGTACAGGCTCGCTGCAGGAATATGGCGCGCGGCTGGCAGGTGATGTCGGCACCCGCTCGGCGCGCGCCGACCGCGCCGCCGATGCCGCCATGGCGGTCCGCCAGTCTGCCGATCAGAAGCGGATGGATGTCGAAGGGGTCAATATGGACGAGGAACTCGCCAACATGGTCCTCTTTCAGCAGGCCTATAACGCCGCTGCACGCGTCATTCAGGCCTCCACCGAGATGACCGACACGTTGCTCAACATGGTTCGATAGGCACGGAGCCCTGAACGATGCGCATTTCCACTCAAGCCGCTTCCCAAGCCGCCCTGCTTGACCTGATGCGGGCCCAGCGCGAGCTCTACCAGTCCAGCCAGCAGATCTCGACCGGCCTTAAGGCGCCGGACCTCAAAGGCTATGGCAATGAGGCCGAGACGATCCTGTTTGCCCGCGCGTCCAAGGCGCGGGCTGAGAACTTTGTGGAGGCTGGCAAGCGGCTGGAAAACCGTCTGAACGTGCAGGATCTCGCGCTCGGAGAGCTGTCCGATGCGGTTCAGGACCTGCGGCTGGCCCTGACGACCAATGATGGCAGCTTCCTGATGAACGATGTTGAGGCGGCCTTCCAGCGCGCGCGCAACGCCCTCAACACGCAGTTCGCCGGCTCCTATCTGTTTTCCGGCACCCGCACCGATACGGCACCGTTCACCGCCACGACGCTGGGGCAGGTTCAAGGCGCAGCGAACGCTGCAGACCTGTTCCAGAACGCCCGTCAGAAGCAGACCGGCCGGATCGAGGAGAGCGCCAGCATGGAGATCAGCTTCCTTGCCGACGATCTCGGACAGGAGCTGATGGAGATTTTCGCCCGGATTGCCGATTTCGACCAGAGCGCTGACGGGCCGTTTGACGGCACTACGACCGACGCGCAGCAGGCCTTCCTCTCCACCGAGATCGCCAATGTGATCGGCGTGTTCGAGCGCATAAACGAGGCCGTCGGCGTAAATGGCTCCATGCAGTCGCGCCTCGAGAGCTCGATCCGCAGCAATCAGCAGCGCGCTGATTATCTCACGGCAATGGTGGCTGATTTCGAGGAAGCCGACATGGCGGCCGCGGCGACCCGGCTGGCACAGGCACAGGCCGCCGTGCAGGTCTCCGCGCTCGTCTTTTCAGACATGAGCCAGGTCTCGCTCCTGCCGTTCCTTCGCTAGGCCGCTACGACCGCGGGCCTGACCGGCGCCGCAGAAGCCGTGTCCGCGCGCACATAAAGGCCACGCTGTCCGGCAACGGGCTTGAGCGTATCGGTAAGGCCAACGACCGTTTCAGCGGCACCCAGAACGAGGAAGCCATCGGGCGCCAGAAGCCCGGCAAGCCGGTCAAGAACGCGGGCCTTGGCCTCAACGTCGAAATAGATCAGCACGTTGCGGCAGAAGATGATGTCCTGCTGGCCATAGCGGGCAAAATCATCAAGCAGATTGCCCGGTTCAAACCGGATCATCTCGCGCAAGTCCGGCTTGATGCGCCAGCTATCGCCGCTCTGGTCGAAATGCTTCACCAGCCGCTGGATGGCGAGGCCGCGCTGCACTTCGAACTGGGAATAAAGGCCAGCCTTGGCCTTCTCCAGCACATGGGCGCACATATCCGTGGCCAGAATGCTGGCATTTACCGCACCGATCTCGCGGATCAGCATGGCGAGCGAATAGGGTTCCTGACCTGTCGATGCCGCCGCACACCAGATCTTTAGCGCCCGGCTGCCCCGCGACGTCTTCAGGGCTGGCAGCATCACGTCGGTGAAGAGATCAAAGGGTGTCTTGTCGCGGAAAAAGAAGGTCTCGTGGGTCGCCAGAGCTTCCGAGGCTGCCGCGCACAGGCGCTGGTCCCCGCGCATCATCGCGTCTACTACCGCTTCGGGGCCGGACAGGCCTTCAGCGCGCGCCAGCGGGGCAAGGCGGCTCTCGATCAGATAGCCCTTCTCCGGCCCGAGAACGAGGCCGGAGCGCTTCTTCACCTCGGCGGCAAGGAATTTGTACTTGGCTTCCGGCAGCATCAGCGCGCTCCTGTCAGGCGGCGGGAAAGTTCAGGCCCAATGGCCTCGAGGGGAAGGATCATGTCGGCAAGGCCTGCCTCGGCGACAGCGCCGGGCATGCCCCAGACCACGCTGGTCGCCTGATCCTGCACAAGCGTGTAGCCACCGGCATCGCGCACGACGCGCGCGCCATTGCGGCCATCTGCGCCCATGCCGGTCAGGACCAGGGCGATCAGTCCCTTGCCGGCCGCGCGGGCACAGCTTTCAAACAGCGGATCAACGGAGGGGCGGCAGAAATTCACGGGCGGGGACTGATCAAGATTGACCCGGTACTGGCCGGGTGTCCCGGCAATGGTCATGTGGAAATCGCCGGGCGCCACATAGACATGACCTGCCTTTAGCACCTCGCCCTGCACCGCCTCGCTGGCGGGAAGTCCCTCGCGGGAGAGATGCTCGGCGAGGATGGCGGTGAACACTTTAGGCATGTGCTGGGCGATGACGATCGGCACGCTGATACGCGCGGGCAGAGCGCCGATCACGCGGCGCAGAGCTTGCGGCCCTCCGGTAGATGACCCGATGGCCAGCAAGGATACCTGCGCGGCGGACGGGGCCTGGCGGCCTGAGACTTCCGGCTTTGGAACTTCACGCAAGGGCGCAGGGCTGAAGGCCGTGCGCAATTGC
>CAZCEG010000084.1:0-8987 GCA_964497275.1 uncultured Oceanicaulis sp. | reverse complement strand
CGTATTGATTCTTTGATCCCTCGTCCTTCGAGACGGCCTTCGGCCTCCTCAGGATGAGGGATCAAGGTGCCGCGGCCCTCATCCTGAGGGCGAGCGCAGCGAGCGTCTCGAAGGACGAGGGCCGCAAAACAAAACCCCGGATGTTGCCATCCGGGGTTTTCGGTTTCTGGAGAGCGGCCCCGGGTCTCGCTCATGCTCGCCCGGGGTTTCAGCCTCTTAGTCCTCGAACATGTCCGCAAAGCGCCGGCGCGGACGGGTCTTCCACGCGCCGCGATGGAACACGTCAGAGACGATGACCGGGGCCACGGTGGTGGCTTCGGCAAACACCATCTGCTCCAGCGTGACATCGACCTTGCCCCAGGAGCAGGCCTCTTTCAGCGTGGAGGACGAGCAGGCGCCATCGCGCACATCGGCAACCGTGATCTGAACCGCGTATTCGTGCATCGGCACTTCGTGGCCGAGGATTTCGGCGCACACGACCGTGTCCTGCGCGAAGTTCTTCGGCACACCGCCGCCGACCATGAAGAGGCCCGTCTTGCCGGCCTTGATCTTGATGTCGGTCAGCTCGCGGAAATCGGCCACGGCGTCGATCGAGAGGTAGGGCTTTTTCGCCTTCATGCGCTCGACCTGATGCTTCACCAGGCCAAAGCCTGCCGAGCAGTCGGCAAAGGCCGGCACGAAGATCGGCACACCATGCTTGTAGCATTCCTCGATGAGGGAGCCTTCCTTCTTGGCGTTGCCATCGGCCAGCCATTTGCCCATCGCCTTGATGAAGGCGCGGCTGGAAATCGGCTTCGGATCAAGGCTGTCAGCAATGTCACCGATCGTGTGATCGGTGGTCTGCAGCTCTTCCTCGTCGATATAGGTGTCGTAGATCCGGTCGATATAGAGATCGCGCAGGATGCGGTCGTCCGGGATTTCCTTTGCCTGGTAGTGCTTGAAGCCCAGCGCCTCGAAGAAATCCATGTCCACGATGGAGGCACCGGTCGCCACGATGGCGTCGACCATGTTGTTGCGCACCATGTCGCGCCACACATGCATGCAGCCGCCAGCGCTCGTCGAACCGGCGAGGGTCAGGATGACCGAGCAGTCCTTGTCGGCCACGGCCGCCTGCAGGATGCGGGCAGCGCGCGCGGCATCGCGTGAGGAGAAGCTCATCTTCTCCCACGCATCGATGATCACGCGGCCATCAAAGGATGCAATATCGATATGCTCGACCGGGCTGGAGAGCAGCTCGGCCTTACGATTGGTAGTGTCTGTCATTTACTAGCGTCTCTTGATCAGGCGTTGCCGGCGGCGTCGCAGCCGGGTGAAGGGGACAACCAAGCCTTCGCGCTGCGGCATGGGCTCTGCCGGTGCAAGGACCGGCTGGTCGTAAAGCGAAGCCCAAGGGTAATCGGAAACCGTGACAGTCTCCACATCCCCGAAGCCATTAAATCGCGTGGCCATGGCGGTCCCGTACGCGCCGAGCATGCCGAACTCGATGACATCGCCTTCCTTCAGGTCGGCGGGCAGGTCATACGGGCCGGGCATGGAATCGATGGAATCACACGTCGGGCCATAGAGCTTGAACGGCGCGGTCTGGGCGCTGGGCGTGCCATCGGCGCGGTGAACACGCATCGGATAGTTCCAGCGCGCATGCACCATGTCAAAGAGGCAGCCATAGGAGCCGTCATTCATGTAGACCGCATCGCCCTTGACCAGCTCCACGCGGGTCAGGATCGAGACAGCCTCGGCAATGAGCGCACGGCCCGGCTCGCACCACAGATCGGCGTTTTCAAGGACCATCATGTCCTCGAACGCGCTTTCAATGGCCTTGATATAGTCCTCCAGCGGCGGCGGGGTGAGGCCGGGATAGATGGACGGGAAGCCCCCGCCCACATCCACGATATCCACCGTCACACCGGCGCGCGCGATCAGACGCGAGGTCTCCATCATCGCGGCGCGGTAGGCCATGGGTGCCATACACTGGCTGCCGACATGGAAGCTGACACCCAGCTCTGCGGCATGGGCGCGGGTAAGGCGGATGAGATCGGGGGCTTCCGCCTCGGTCGCACCGAACTTGCCCGCCAGCGGCAGGGTCGCGCCATCATTGGACACGGCAAGGCGCACCACCAGCGTCAGGTCGGGCGCATGACCCGTTTCCTGCAGGATTTTCTGCAGCTCGGCTTCGCAGTCGAGCACGAAAATCCGCACGCCGTGATCGTGATAGGCAGACGCAATCGCCCGCCGGCTCTTGACCGGGTGCATGAAAGCCATCGTCGCACCGGGGCAGCGGCTCGCAATCAGCTCCACTTCAGGCAGCGAAGCGACGTCGAACCAGCGCTGGCCGGCCGCGTACAAGGCGTCGATAACCCACGGCGAAGGGTTAGCCTTTACGGCATAGAGGACTTCGCCTGGAAAATGTTCCTGGAACCAGCGGGACGCTACGGCCAGACGGTCAGGCCGCGCGCACGCGACCGGGCCATCGACGGGCCGAAGGCGGACCAGGTCCAGGGGCGTATGGTGCTCGGACAACTCACGAGACCCCCTGTTAGCAGTTAACCCAATCCGGCATCGTCACCTCCGCCGGGACTGCGCATTTAGGGCCTCCAAAGTGCGCTGTAAAGAGAAATTGCACAGCGCACGAAAAGACATGCCGCAACCGGTGCCGGAGAGGGTGGCACTCAAGGCGTCCTGTGGCATAACACGTATAGGCGTCAGGGCCAAAAACGGCCGGCGGGAGGGGTGTTGGATGGCAGAGCGAAAGCTTGCCCTGTCGGTGGACAGGGTGACGAAGACCTACGGGGCGGCAACAGCCCTGTCTTCCGCCAGTCTTAGCGTGGAACCGGGCGAGATGGTCGCGCTGATCGGCGCGTCAGGCTCCGGCAAATCCACGCTTTTGCGGCTCGCCTCTGGCCTTGTGCTTGCCGATGCGGGCTCGGGCGCGATTCGGCTTTTCGGCGAGAAGGTGCAGGAGAACGGCAAGCTGTCGGCGCGTGTGCGCCGGGCGCGGGCCAAGGTCGGCTTCATCTTCCAGCAGTTCAATCTCGTCACCCGTGCGACCCTTTACGCGAACGCCATGCTAGGCTCGCTGGGCCAGATTTCGGCCTGGCGCGGGGTGACGGGCAGCTTTCCCAACGATGTCAGGAAGCGCGCCATGGAAGCGCTGACGCGTGTTGGCGTCGCCGATCATGCCGGCAAGCGCGCGGCGAATCTGTCTGGCGGCCAGCAGCAGCGCGGCGCGATTGCGCGCGCGCTCGTGCAGCAGGCAGAAGCGATCTTTGCTGACGAGCCCATCGCTTCGCTCGATCCGGTCTCTGCGCGGCGCGTCATGCGCCTGTTGGCCGAGCTCAACGAGCAGGACGGCATGACCGTGGTGGTGACGCTGCACCAGGTGGATTATGCGCTGAAATACTGCCGCCGCGCCGTGGCTCTCAAGGCTGGGCAGATCATTTATGACGGCCCGATTGCCGGGCTGACGCGCGAGCGCCTTGTCGAGATTTATGGCGATGAATACCGCGATGTGATGGACGAGGAGCCCGTACGCGCATGAGCCTCCTCCTTCGCATTCTGGCGGCGCTTGCCGTGGTGCTGACGGCCCCTGTAGCGCTCGCACAGGACCGTGAGCGCATCGTCTTCTCCGTGATCTCCACCGAACAGACCGAGGCTGTGGAGGCCCTGTGGCAGCCGTTCGTGGAAGCCATGGAGGAGGAGACAGGCCTCGATATCGAGCTTGTCTCTGCCATCGATTATGCCGGCGTGATCGAGGCCATGCGCTTTGGTCAGGTCGATGTCGGCTGGTTCTCCAACCTCTCCGGCCTGCAGGCGATTCGCCTCGCCGATGCCGAGGTGTTCGCCAAGACGCTCTATCCGGGCGGGCAGGAGGGCTATCGCTCGGTCATCCTCGTGCGCGAGGACAGCCCGATCCGCACGCTGGAAGACCTGCTGGTGTGCGATGGATCGCTATCGTTTGCGCTGGGTGATCCCAATTCCACCTCCGGCACGCTGGTGCCGCTGGCTTACATCTTCGCCCCGCGCGGGATCGATCCGCAGAGCTGCTTTGCCCAGGTGACCAACGCCAATCACGAGCAGACCGCGCTGGCGGTCGTGAACGGGTTTGTCGATGCCGGCACCAACAACACCACCAATCTGGACCGTTTGCGCCAGACCCGCCCCGAGGCGCTAGCGGGGCTTCGCATCCTCTGGTCTTCGCCGCTCATCCAGACCGACCCGATCATCTGGCGGCGCGACCTGCCCGAAGAGGTGAAGGCGGAGCTTCTTTCCTTCTTCCTCACCTATGGTTTCCGGGGCGATGCCGAGCAGCGTACGCGTGAGCAGGCGGTGCTCGAAACCCTGTTCCTCGGCGGCTTCCTGCCTGCCACGGACGAGCACCTCCTTCCGATCCGGCGCCTCGAGCTGATGCGCGACCTCGCCGAGACGCAGGCCAGCGAAGCCCTTGAGGAGGGCGAGCGCGCAACGCGTCTGGAACAGGTCGAGCTCGCCATGCGTGAACTCGCGGTCGAGGAGCGCCGCGTGGCCGTGCGCGAGCTTGCTTCCGACATGATCGAGGCCCGCAGCCGGCTTGGCACGGACGAGGCTGGTGCGTCTGCCGAGATCACCCGGCTGGTGTCCGAGTTTCTCGCCGCCCAGCCGCGCATTGATGTGGAGCGCCGCATCCAGCGCGTGACCACCGGCGAGCTGACGCGCGGCCTGATCGCGCTCGGCGCAGGGCTGGTCCTGTTTGCGATCATGCTCTACCGCTCGCGCCCGCCGCGCTTCGGTCCGTCGCGTCTTCTCTCCGACCGGCTGATCGATGCTGCGATCTGGTCTGGCCTGTTCGGCCTCCTGATCTGGAGCTTCTGGCCTGCGGAAATGTTCAAGCTGCCGCTTCTGGGCAGCAATGCGCCGCGCATGGGCGAGTACATAGCCGGCTTCTTCCAGCTCGATCTTGATGGCTGGGAGGGCTATGCCCGCCAGACCCTGATCACGGTGCAGATTGCGCTGTGGGGCACGGTGGTGGCTGTCATCGCCGCCATTCCGTTCGGCCTTCTGGCCTCGCGCAATATCGCGCCGGTCTGGATCGTGCAGCCTGTGCGCCGCCTCATGGATGCGTTCCGCGCGATCAATGAGCTGGTGGTGGCGGCGATCTTCGTCGCGGCGGTCGGCCTTGGCCCGTTTGCAGGCGTGATGGCGCTCGCGCTCCACACGACGGGCGTGCTCGCCAAGCTCTTCTCCGAAGCGGTGGAAGCCATTGATGATGGCCCCGTGGAGGGCGTTCGCGCCACCGGGGCCGGGCCGATGAACGAGGTGGTGTGGGGTGTTATCCCGCAGGTCATCCCGCTCTGGGCGTCCTACGCGCTCTACCGGTTTGAATCCAACACGCGCGCGGCGACCATTCTCGGCCTTATCGGGGCGGGCGGTATCGGTCAGGTGCTGATCCAGAACATCCGCTCGTTCGAGTATGGCAAGACGGCCACCATCCTCCTGATCATCATCGCTGCCGTGACGGCGGTGGACCTGATCTCGCAGATGCTGCGGCGCCGTCTGGTCTAGTTCGCAGCGCGATGACGCAGATGTGACGCACCGCACGGCAGATTGTCACAAGGTTGACATCTTGCCGTGCGAAGTGCGGGCCAGCGTTGTTCAGCTCCAGGGGATCAACCCATGAAACTTGCCGCTCTTGCCTGCGTATCTGCCAGCGTGCTCGCCCTGTCGCTGAGTGCTGGTGTCGAAGCGCAGTCGCGCGATTCCATCCGCATTGTGGGCTCCTCCACGGTGTTTCCCTTCACCACGGCGACGTCGGAGAATTTCGGGTCGACCTCCGGCTTTCGCACGCCGGTCGTGGAAGCCACCGGTACCGGCGGGGGCATGAATTTGTTCTGTGCAGGCGTAGGCCTGCGCCATCCCGACATCACGGGCGCGTCGCGCCGTATGCTGCCGAGCGAGTTCGAGCTGTGCCGCCGCAATGGCGTCACCTCGATCACGGAAATTCCGATCGGCTCGGACGGTATCGTGATCGCGCGCGCAGCTGGCACGCCGACGGTCGATTTCGAACGCAGGGAGCTTTATCTGGCGCTTGCGGCCACCATTCCGATGCCGGTCGATGCCTCTGGCGCGCCGGTTTTCAGCGCCAGCGGGGAATTGCTCTCCGGGCGCGATTTCAACGACGTGGCGGCTTATTCCTGCGACGCGTTTATCCCGAACCCGCACCGCCGCTGGTCGGACGTGTCCAATGACCTGCCCGGCGACCGGATCGAGGTGATCGGCCCGCCGCCGACCTCCGGCACGCGCGATAGCTGGATCGAGCTCGCCATCCAGCCGGGGGCACGCCAGATCGAGTGCCTCGATGCGCTGCGCGGCAGTGACCGCAACCGGTTTGAGGAAGTCGCCAGCCGCCTGCGCGAGGATGGTGCGTGGATCGATGGCGGCGAGAACGACAATGTCATCGTCCAGACCATTGCCAATTCGGGCAGCACGTTCGGTGTGTTCGGCTATTCCTACCTCGAACAGAATACCGACCGGCTCACCCCCGCCACCATTGAAGGCGTGGAGCCGGAATATGATGACATCTCCGAAGGCGTCTACCCGATTGCCCGCTCCATGTTCGTCTATGTGAAGAACCAGCACGTGGCGGCCGTGCCCGGCATTGCCGAGTGGGTGGAAGAGCTGACCAGCGAGGATGCGTTCGGTCCGTTCGGCTATCTGGCCGAGCGCGGGCTCGTCGCTCTTCCCGAATCGCGCCGTGACAGCGTGCGCGAGCGTGCGCGTGACCTCACGCCGATGACGGGCGTTGACTAGGCCCGCATCTATATCAACGCCGCGTTAAGCCGTAGCATTTACCCTTCGGGCGAAAAGGGCCGCTTGCCCTTAACGCTCGAGGGGGCTGCCTGCTGTCATGATAGGACGTCCGGTTACCTATCACCGCCTGTCGCAGGACGAGGTAGACAATATCTGCCAACGCCATGCCAACCTGCTGCAGGGGCGCATGAACGGGGCGCGTGCCAGCTTCGCCTACAAGGTGATTGAAGGGCTGGACCTGTCGGGCCGCAATCTGACCGATGCGGACTTTTCCGGCGCGGTGCTGGCCGGTGCCAATCTTGCCGGCACGAACTTTACCAGCGCCAATCTGTTTGCCGCCGACTTGCGCCGGTCCAACCTTGCCGGTGCCACCTTGCGCCGGGCGGACATGCGCGGCGCGATCCTGCGCGGAGCCAATCTCACCGGCGCGGACATGAGCGAGGCGGACCTCCGCGAAGGCGCCATCGCGCAGGTGGATCGCGAAAAGGGCCTTGCCATCATCACGCATGAGCAGCGTCCGCACGAGGCCGTTGAGGCGAACTTCACCGGCGCGAACCTGACCAATTCCAAGATGACGGGCGCGATTGCGCAGCGGGCCGATTTCTCCGATGCCATCCTGATCGGGGCGCGGCTGAACCGGGCAAACCTGCGCGGCTCACGTTTCCCGGGCGCCAATCTGGAAGGGGCGGACCTTTCGGGCGCGGACCTGACCGAAGCCGACCTCACCCACACCGTCCTTATCGGCACGCGCATGGATAATGCCCGTACGCGTGGCATGCGCACTGATGGCGCGCTGACCGATGCGCCGACGGGACCGGAGATTGCAGCCGACGCCGATGAAACGGCCAGGGCGCTGGAAGCCCATGCCCGCTGGTGCGAGACGGGCGGGGCCGAAGGCGCTCCCTCCACCTTCGACGGCGCGGATATGCGCGGGCTGAAGACGCTGGCGGGGCGCAATCTGACGGCCATCCAGGCACGCGGCGCGACGCTTTACGGGCTGGACCTTGATGGCGCGCAGCTTCAGGGCGCACGGCTGGAACGGGCCGATCTGCGCATGGCATCCTTGCGCGGTGCAGACTTGCGCGGCGCCGACCTGACCGGCGCACGGCTCAATAATGCTGATCTGCGCGGGGCGAAAATCGGGGCGCTATTGCTGCCCGGCGACCGCAAGCTGGCAGCCAATCTGGCGGCAGCGGTCCTGCGCTATGCCGACCTTGAAGGGGCGGATTTGCGCGATCTGAACGCCACCGGCGCGGATTTCTCCTACGCCCGCCTTGCCAACTGCGATGTGCGCCGTGCGCGCTTCAACGGCTCGTGCTTTACCGGCACGCGCCTGCCTCAGGGCTTTCGCAAGCTCGTTGAGGACGTCTCCGGCGCGGTAGACCTCGACGCCGCCTGACGTCTCTACCGCCTACGCCCCGACATTGATCGCGCCGTGGCAGTGCTTGTACTTCTTGCCAGAGCCGCAAGGGCAGGGGGCGTTACGCTGCACCCGCCCCCAGGTCGAGGGATCGTTCGGATTGATCGCGGCGGCTGCGGGGCGGCTGATGGCAGGACCGCGCATTGCGCCCGAAGCGGCCGGCGCGCCATCACCTGACACGGGCTCGCCGGTCATCGGATCCACGCGGCTCGCCTGCAGGTTCTGCGGCGCACGCGGCATGGAGGGCGGCGGGGCCGCCGGTTCCACACGGATGGATGACAGGATGCGCGTGGTCTCGAAGCGCAGATTGTCCAGCAGCTTCTCGAATAGCGAGAAGGCTTCCGTCTTGAACTCGTTGAGCGGATCGCGCTGGGCATAGCCGCGCAGCCCGATCACCGAGCGCAGCGCATCGAGCTGATGCAGGTGCTCGCGCCAGTTATGGTCGATGGTCTGCAGCAGGATCTGCTTCTCGATACGGCGCATCAGTTCAGGGCCGGTATTGGCAGCTTTCTCGGCATAGGCCTCGTCGGCGGCCTTCAGGATGCGTTCGAGGATTTCCTCGTCGGCAATGCCGTCTTCGGCGGCCCATTCCTTGATCGGCAGCTGCAGCGCGAAGTGCAGTTCCACCTCTGCGGCAAGGCCGTCCACATCCCACTGGTCTGCATAGGCGCGCGGCGGAATGTGCCGGGTGACAAGGTCTTCTGCGCACTGGTGGCGCATGTCCTTGACCACGTCGGTCACGTTTTCCGCTTCCATGAACTCGATGCGCTGCTCGAAGATCGCCTTG
>CAZCEG010000083.1:8423-9052 GCA_964497275.1 uncultured Oceanicaulis sp. | reverse complement strand
TAAAGCCCTCATCCTGAGGGGCTTCGTCAGAAGCCGTCTCGAAGGACGAGGGCTTTGCAGGCCGCCTTGCAGACTAACGGAGGCATGGGTCCCCGGGACCGCTACGCGGCCCGAGGATGACAAAACTGGAAGCAGGTCTGGAGTTCTGTCCGCGCTCCCGCTCGGTATTCTTCGAAGGCACCTTCCCCGCGGACGGGGGAGGTGCCTCCTTCATTCCAGCTACAAGCTATCCACCATCACGATTTCGGCGTCTTCGCTGGCCGTGATGGTCAGGACCGGCTCGTCCTTGATGGCGGCGCCATCGCGGGCATCGAGCACCGTGCCGTTCACCTCGACCTTGCCCTTGGCGGGCACGAGATAGGCGTGACGGCCCGTCGCGAGCTTGTACTCGATGCTCTCACCGGCTTTCACGGTTGCGCCGAGGACGCGGGCATTGGCCCGGATCGGCAGGGCATCGGTGTCGCCTTCAATGCCGGAGGCCAGCACCACCAGCTCGCCTGCGCGGTTGTCTTTTGGAAACTCGCGCGCATTCCAGAACGGCTCGCCGCCGCGCTGGTCGGGCATGATCCAGATCTGGAAGATCCGGGTGGTTTCATCCTCGCGGTTATATTCGGCGTGGCGGATGCCGG
>CAZCEG010000083.1:0-8413 GCA_964497275.1 uncultured Oceanicaulis sp. | reverse complement strand
CAGCGCTCATCACCTGCACATCGCCCGCCACCGTGCGGCCCTGATTGCCAAGGCTGTCCATGTGGGTGATGGCCCCGTCGCGGACATAGGTGATGATTTCCATGTCCGAGTGGCCGTGCGGGTCAAAGCCGGTGCCGGCGCGGATCGCGTCATCATTCCAGACCCTCAGCGCGCCCCAGCCCATGCGGGCGGGATCGTAATAGGAGCCGAAGCTGAAATGGTGACGGGCGTTCAGCCAGTCATTGGAAAAGCCGCCAAGGCTTGAAAATTCGCGCTTCACGATCATGGGACGACCTCCTTTGAAGCAATGATTGTTGCGTTGGCTTCAAAGATAGGAGACGCCGCCCCGGCGATTGAGCCCCGGTTTGGCTGGTCAGTCTTGCCGGACTGGAAATGATCAGATCCGTTCGGTCACCTTGATGGCGGCGCGGCAGCCCGCCTTGATCAGTGCCGACAGCAGCGGATAGCCCGGCGCATCGTGCGCGCCTTCCTCCACGGCGAGATCCTTGTGGGCGACTTCTTCTTCCTGATAGCGGGCAAAGTCGGCTGCAAGCTCGGTCTCGCCCATGGCTTCAAGCTCTTTGACCTGCTCGCCGTAATGGCCCTCGATCACGCTTTCTACCGCCTCGGTGCAGGCATGGGCGGCCTTCTCGCCCATCAGGGCGGTGGCCACGCCAAGGCTGAAGCCGGCAACCCGCCAGACGGGGCTCAGTAGCGTCGGGCGCACGCTGCGCTCGGCGATATAGCGGTCAAAGGCATCAAGATGGGCCTGCTCGTCGGCTTCCATGTGTGCGAGCTGGCGGGCGATACGGGTCTTTGAGGGGATGCGGCCGAACACGGCGCGCTGGCCGCGATAGATGTGCACCGCGCCATACTCACCGGCATGGTCGATACGGATCATGCGGGCGATGGCTTGCGGGTCACGGGCAGGGCCTGGGCGGCGTATGCTCATGGCTGGCTCCCTTGCGATTGGGTCAGGCGGGTAATGAGGATGTAGGCCGAAACGGCCAGAAGGCCTGCGGAGACAAGCGCATTCCATCCCGCCATGGAGAGCCCTAAAAAGCTCCAGCTGATCTCGTTGCATAGCGGGATGATGCGTGATGCGCTCAGAAGCTGGTCCATCTGCTCCAGGCTGATACCGCCTGCGGGCGCAGCACCGGCGCACGAGGGCGGCAGGTCGACAAGCCCGTACTCCACCATCACGTGATGGCCGGCCTGGAACAGGCTGAAACCTGAGAGCGCGCCCACCACACCAATGCCGAGTGTCGTGGAGACCGGCGGCAAGGGCGCAACCCTTAAAGCGAAGAAGACGGTGATGCCCCCCACGGCTAGCCAGGCATGGGCCCAGCGCTGCGTGATGCACATCGGGCAGGGCAGATAGCCCCAGATGTATTCGAACGCGAACGCGCCAGCCAGCAGCGCCAGCGACACGAGCGCGGCCACGAGCGGCCAGTTGCGGGCCTCAAGGCTCCATCGGGCGAGTGTGCGTAAGCGCGATATCATGGAAAAGAGTATAGGCACGGGGCGGTGCTATCGCGATAGGCGCAACTGCCGCAGCTCAGCCACGCTTGCGCCGCCGCCAGAGATAAAGCCCGGCAATCGCCAGCACGCCCACAACGCCGAGCGCGGCAATCGCCCAGACGCCTTCGCGTATGACGGTGCGCAACAGATCGGTGAAGAGCTCGATAAAGGCAGGTCCCAGAAGGGTCAGCCCGCCATAGAGAATGATGATCCAGCCCGTGCCGAGGATCAGCCCGCCCAGCACCAGCAGCCCGTCCCGGTTGATGAGACCCAGCGAAGCGATCACGAGCGCGATGCCGGGCGTTGTATTGGTCAGTGGCAGGGGCACGAGGATTGACAGGCAGAAGAGGCAGAACATCACCCCGATCAGCCGCTCGGCTGTCCGCCCTGACAGGAAGCTGAGGCGCGGGGTGGCAAAATTCTCGATCCAGCCGAACCAGCGCTCTGCCCCGCGCGCGGTCGTTTCCAGGCTCTGCTTTGACAGGCGGCGTGATGCCATGGCTGACGGCAACCAGGGTGCCGAGCGCCCCATCACCATCTGCGCCGACAGGGCCAGCATGGGCAGTGCCACGATCTGGGGGACCCCGTAGAGGAAGGGCAGGCAGACCGGCAAAGCCAGCACGAAGAGCACCATGCCAAACGCCCTGTCTCCAAGGGCGGAGGTAAGCGCGCCAAGCGTGAGGCCCTCCTCGGGCGCCTCTGCCGCAACCCGTTTCAGGCTGGAGACCATGCCGGCTCCGCGGCCGTTATGGCCGCCAGATCCGTCAGAAGAATGCGGGTGGTCCATAGGGTGTCGTATCCGGCGCGCCAGGGAAGAGATCGGGGGCAGATGGCGCCAGACTTGGCATGGCCCGGCGAGCGCGTCCAGTGGGCAGGCAGGCCCGTGCTTGCAGCTCTCGACGGCGGCGCGCGGGTGACTTATGAAACAGGCCGATCACCAGAACGCGGGCGTGGCGGAACTGGTAGACGCAGCGGACTCAAAATCCGCCGGCCGCAAGGCCTTGCCGGTTCGATTCCGGCCGCCCGTACCAGCTGCTCCCCAAATGGCCTAAAGCTGTGTCAGCTGGCGGAATTCCTGATACCGCTCGATTGCGGTGTCGAGATCGCCCATGAACACCAGCTTGCCCTCTTCGAGCACCATGGCCTGATTGCACTGACTGCGCATCAGGTTGAGGTTGTGGGTCGCCAGCACAACAATCCGGGCGTCCTCCACCATGGACTGCATGCGCGCGCGAGCCTTGCGCAGGAAGGCTGCATCGCCTGCGCCCAGCCACTCATCCAGCAGCAAAATGTCGCTTCTCACCGCTGTGGTGATGGAGAATGCGAGCCGCAAGGACATGCCGCTGGAGTAACGGTGGATGGGCTGGTGCACCCAGTCGCCCAGCTCGGAAAACTCCACGATGGAGGGCACCAATGCGCGGATCTCGTCAAATGACAGCCCCAGCATGGCACCGCGCAGATAGATATTCTCGATCCCGGTGGCTTCCTGCACGAAGCCAAGCGACGCGTTGAAGATTGCAGCGACCCTGCCTTCGACTGTCAGTGTCCCGGAGGTGGGAGGGTACACGCCGGCGAGCGTACGCAGCAGGGTGCTCTTTCCGGAGCCGTTCCGGCCCAGAAGCCCGATGCGCGCCCCCGGCTCAAGCGTGAAATTGAGCGCGTCGAGCGCCTTGTGCTGCTCGCGTGAACCTGTGTTGCGTATGCCGGCGAGGCGCAGGGGAAAGGTGACCGTCAGCTGGTCGGCTTTCACGTGTGCGGTGTCATTCGTCATCTGTCACACACCTACAGCCAGTACGTCACGCGCCGGCCCATGCGCTCAAGCGTGATGATACCGGCTACAAGGAGAAGAAGGGCGATGCTGCCAGTGACAATCCAGTTCAGCGGATCGGGCGGCAGACCTACTAGCCCGTCACGTAGTGTGTTGAGTACGTACGAGAACGGGTTCCAGCGCACCAGAAGGCCTATGAAGCCCTCGGCCCGATCGCGCGCGCTGCCAGCCGCCCAGATAACGGGGGTGAAGAAGAAGATCAGTCGCATGCAGGCGCCGATGAGGGTGGACACATCGCGGAAGCGCGCCGCAATCATGCCGAGCATCAGCGCGACCCCCATCCCGGCTACGAGATAAATCCCGAAAGCTGGCAGTGCCCACAGCATTTCAAACGATGGGCGCCAGCCAAAAAACAGGCAGACAAGGCAGGCCGTCACCAGCTGGATGCCCAGCAGATAGCTGAGCCTCAGCAATAGCGAGAGGACGAACAGGCTTCTGGGCAGTTTCATCTG
This sequence comes from uncultured Oceanicaulis sp., assembly GCA_964497275.1. GTDB lineage: Bacteria > Pseudomonadota > Alphaproteobacteria > Caulobacterales > Maricaulaceae > Glycocaulis. The sequence continues at coordinate 4,612 of CAZCEG010000083.1, read as the reverse complement.
CAAAAGGTAGGCGCGCGAGTTCACCATGATGTCTGCGCCGCTGGTGACTGCGGTGGAAATGAAATTCCAGATCGCCAGCCCGAACATGACGTGGGGCACGTGGTCCACAAGCGCGCGGCCCTGAAGCTGGGACATCAGAAAGCCGATGCCGGTGGCGGTGATGGCAAAGGACAGCACGATCCAGGCGCTGCCCAGAATGCTGCGCCGGTGCTCGAACTGTATCTGCTTGAAGGCGAGATAGGCCCATATGCGCAGCCGCGGAAAGGCTGCGGCCATGTCTGCGATGGCAAATGACACGCTTTGATATCCGGGCTGTCTTGTGGCTTAAGAAGAATTGGTGCTTGTCTCTGGTGCAATTGCTCATTTGGCGCAACCCACCAGCGTCAGGCTATCCAACCGCATGTCGCCCGTTTGGGCAAGGAATCTGCTGTGACCGCCAAGCCGCTCTATTTCACCATCTGCTCGCGCAATTATCTGGCTTATGCGATCACGCTAGGGCGATCCTTGCAGTCGGCAGACCCCGCGGCCCGGTTTCTGATCTTTCTCGCCGATGAGGCGACTGCTCCCACCGATCAGCAGCGTATCGGATTTGAGACGATTGCCTGCGCCGACCTTGCGATCCCCTCTTTTGAGGACATGGTGCTGCGCTACTCCATCATGGAGTTCAATACAGCGATCAAACCCTTCTGCTTCCAGCATATTTTCGCGGTGATGGGCGAGGCCTGCGCGGTCTATCTCGATCCGGACATATTCGTGGTGCGTCCCCTGGAAGCGGTGGAGGCCGCGCTGAAGGCGGGGGCGAGCCTGGTGCTGACACCGCACAGCGAGGCGCCGCTCGATGATGGCGCCGATCCCGATGATGCCCGGCTTCTGCGCACCGGTGTCTATAATCTTGGCTTTGCTGCCTTTGCCGATACCGATGAAACGCGCCGGTTTCTCGGCTGGTGGGGGGAGCGGCTGCGCGCCGATTGCCGCGTCGCTCTGTCTGAAGGCATTTTTGTCGACCAGAAATGGATGGACCTTGCGCCTGCCTATGTGCGCGCGACCCACATCCTGCATAATCCCGGCTATAACGCGGCCTACTGGAACCTTGCTCACCGCCCGGTAAGGCGGGCCGGTGACGCCTGGATGGCGGGCGACGCCCCGCTGGTCTTTTTCCATTTCAGCGGCGTTGTGCCGGGCAATGCCGGGATCTTTTCCAAGCATCAGGACCGGTTCGGGGTCGAGGATATCGGCGAGCTTCGCGAGCTCCTGACACAATATATCCATGCGCTGGACGCGAATGGCCACACATACTGGAAGGGCGTTGCGTACGGGTACGGGTATGATGGCGAAGGCAAGGCGATCAGCGACATTGCCCGGGCGGTTTACCGCAATGCCTTCCCCCAGCCGGCAGACCAGCCAATGACCCCCGGTGAGGCGCTGGACGCCTTGTGCAACGCGCCCGCGCCGGGCATGGCGCAGAGTCCCGGTCCGATCACACGTTTCACCCATGCCCTCTGGCTGACGCGCGATGACCTGCACAGCCATTTCGATCTCGCCACGCCGTCAGGCCGCATCAACTACAATGGCTGGCTCTTACGCTCCGGCGTAGAGGAGCACAGGCTGGAGCCGCGCTACCTCGCCCATCTGGGCGTTGTTGATCAGCCTGCAGAAGCGGCTGCGGTGGCAGCGCCTGCACGGACAGGACGGCTGGGCGCGCCGCTGCGCCTGCTCCTGAAATACCGCCATCATTTGCGCCCTCTGGCAGCGATGGTGCCGACCGGCCTGCTGACGCGTTTCAAGCATGCCCTGAACCGTCAGCTGGACAGGGCGGCACCCTCCGAGCTCAGTGCGTTCGGTCTTCAGGCAGGCTCGCAGGCAAGCTCGCAGGCGGCAGAGGGGGTTGCCGTTCCGGACGCGCTGGCGGATGCGCTGGAGCTGGCGCCAGACGGAACCGGCGTTACCGCCGTTTATGGCTATTTTGCTACCGAAAGCGGGGTGGGAGAAGCTGGCCGCAGAACCTACCGCGCGCTGCGCGCGGTCGGCCGCCCGGTCAGTGCGCGCCTGATCGGAACGCGCGGGCATTTTGCGGAAAGCATCGCGTTTGATCTGCCGCTGGACAGCGCGAACACCCCCGCTGATGTCCACCTGTTTCACATGAACGCGGATGAGCTGTGTCACGCCAATCTGCGCCTTGGCGATCAGCCGTTTTCGCCCGAACGGCTGCGGGTGGGTTATTGGGCGTGGGAGCTGGACCGTTTTCCGGACGCATGGGCCCCCGCCTTTGATCGGGTTGACGAAATATGGGTGCCAAGCGCGTTCACGCGCGCCTGCGTGCAGTCTGCAACGGACAAGCCTGTCCACGTCATCCCGCACCCCGTGCCCGTACCGGATCCGGTGAGCAAGGCGCAGCAGGCATCAGCCCGCCTGCGCTTTGGCCTGCCACACGACAAGATCGCGTTCCTGACCCTGTTCGACTTCAATTCATTCATTGAGCGCAAGAACCCGTATGCGGCGCTGGCAGCCTTTGCCGAGGCGCGCGCGCAGGCGGATAATCTTGCGCTTGTCATCAAGTGTCACGGGCACACCCGTTTTGACGCTGTGCGCCAGCAATTGATGAAATATATCCGCGCCTTGCCGGATGTTTACGTGATCGACCGTGTGTTGTCGGGCGAGGAGATGGACGCGCTTTATGCTGCGTGCGATGGCCTCATCTCGCTGCATCGCTCCGAGGGCTTCGGGCTGACGATTGCTGAAGCGATGGCGCGCGCCATGCCGGTTATTGCCACAGGCTATTCGGGCAATGCCGATTTTCTCGATGACAGCGTCGGCGTCCCCGTTCCCTATACGCTTATCCCTGTGGCGCCAGACGCCTACCCGTTCTGGGAGGGCTGTGTCTGGGCTGAGCCCGATACCGGCTTTGCCGCGCGTGCGATGGTGGAGCTGGCCGGTGATGAGGGTTTGCGTGCGCGCCTTGGGGCGGCTGCCCGTACACGTATTGCCGAACGCCTGTCGCTGGAAGCGGTGGGCCGGCAGATGGACACGCTGCTCGAAGCACGCCTCGCTGCCCGTGCTGATGCCGCCTGACCGCGCAAAGATCAGAAACCTTGTCCACATCTGAAGCGGACTTTGCGTATCGCGGCGGCGTGTCGGGCTGACCGGTGCAAGGCGGCAGGACATCGCCCCCTTCGTCACTAGCCATTTCAGGCAGAGTGTCCTATCAGGCGGGAAACGCGGCACCGCAGCAGGCGGATGCGTTACTGGCAGCAGGACAAGGCGTAATGGTGGAACTGGTCGACGAGGCGCTTGGCGGCGTGAAGCTGGTGCGGGCGCGGCGCTTCAGCGATGAGCGCGGGTATTTCTCAGAGACATTCAATGCACGCGCGTTTCAGGCTCTGGGCATCACCGCGGACTTCGTGCAGGACAATGTCTCCCGGTCGCTGAAAACCGGCACGGTGAGGGGGCTGCATTTTCAGGCCCCGCCCCATGCGCAGGCCAAGCTGGTGCGCGTGATCGCAGGGCGGATCATGGATGTGGCGGTGGATGCGCGCAAAGGCTCGCCCACCTTCGGCCAGCACTATGCGGTCGAGCTGAGCGCGGAGAATGACCTGCAGCTCTTCGTACCTGCCGGTTTCCTGCATGGCTTCATGACGCTGCAGGATGACTGCCTTGTCCATTACAAGGTCGATGACTTTTACTCGAAAGAGTGCGACGGCGCGGTGCGCTTCGATGATCCCGACCTTGCGATTGACTGGGGCCTTCCGGCCTCCAGAGCCGTCTTGTCGGAAAAGGACATCGCTGCGCCCCTGTGGGCCGATTTCCAGTCCCCGTTCACGTATGAAGGAACGATGTCAGCATGAAAATCCTTGTAACAGGCGGTTCGGGCTTTATCGGCTCGGCACTGGTGCGCAAGGCCGTTCTGGAGCGTGGGCTTACGGTCATCAATCTCGATGCGCTGACCTATGCCGGCAATCCGGCCAACCTTGCTGACCTCGAGAGCGACCCGCGCTACACCTTCCAGCATGGCGATATTGGTGATGAGGCGCTGGTGCGCGAACTGCTCGCCCGCCACCGGCCCGACGCGATCATGCATCTGGCCGCCGAGTCCCATGTGGACCGTTCCATCGATGGTCCGCTTGCCTTCATCGACACCAATGTGCGCGGAACGGGCGTGCTGCTGCATGCCGCGCGTGGGCATTGGCAAGGGCTTGAGGGCGAGGCGAAGGCCGCTTTCCGCTTCCACCACATCTCCACTGACGAGGTTTACGGCACGCTGGGTGCTGAAGGCCTCTTCACCGAGGAGACGCCCTACAGCCCGAACTCCCCCTATGCCGCCAGCAAGGCATCCTCTGACATGCTGGTGCGGGCCTGGGGCGAGACCTATGGCCTGCCCGTCCTGATCTCCAACTGCTCGAACAATTACGGGCCGCGCCAGTATCCCGAAAAGCTGATCCCTGTGGTGATCCTCAAGGCGCTCGCCGGCCAGCCGATCCCGGTCTACGGCAAGGGCGAGAATGTACGCGACTGGCTGCATGTCGAAGACCATGCCGAGGCGCTGCTGACCATTCTGGAGCGCGGCAAGCCCGGCGAGACCTATAATGTCGGCGGCAATGCCGAGGCCCGCAATATC
>CAZCEG010000082.1:0-9063 GCA_964497275.1 uncultured Oceanicaulis sp. | reverse complement strand
CACGATGCCCGCCAGCACGAGGCCGCCGATGGCCGGCGCAAGCGTGGGCGGCGGGTAGGCTCCGGCAATGGGTGAAACGGGATCGGTCATGCGACTGGCACCGCAAGGATCGGGCCAGTCTTTACCTCTCGTAAACCTCTATAAATTTGTCCTTAACCACGCCGTTTCGGCCCGTCTGTGCCGTGATGGCGTGGTCTGGTGGCTGACACCGTCCCGCAAAGGCACAGCGCGTGTGTCAGTCGCTGGCCAGCCGGTCGAGCTTGGCGCGCATGGCTTCCAGCTCGGCGCGCAAAGCCTTCATGTCGTCGGCATTGGCCGGGGCAGGGCGCGGGGCCTCTTTTGCCGGCGTTTCGGGCTCTGGCGCTGCGGCGGTGCGGGCATCGAAGGGCGAGAACATGCGCATGGCCTGTTCAAACATCGCCATATTGCGCCGGGTCTGTTCCTCCAGCAGCTGCATGGAGGCGGCAGGTGAGGTCATGGCGCCGGACATCTTCTCGCGCATCTCCTCCTGCTGACGCATGAAGTTTTCCATCGACATGCGCAGATAGCCCGGCACGAAGGCCTGCATGGAGTCGCCGTAAAATCCGATCAGCTGGCGCAGGAATTCCACCGGCAGCAGGTTTGCGCCCTTGGCCTCTTCCTCGAAGATGATCTGGGCCAGAACCCCGCGCGTCAGATCTTCGCCGGTGCGCGCATCGACCACTTCGAAATCGGCATCGCTTTTTACGAGGTCGCGCAAGTGATCGAGCGTGACATAGCGGCTTGCCGAGGTGTCATAGAGCCGGCGATTGGCGTATTTCTTGATCGTGATCTTGGCGCTTTTGCCCTTGTCGCTCACGGTATCTGTCTCCCCCTGAGGTGCGTCATGCTGCGCCGCATCGCGTCATCGTGCGGCGTTTCGTTTTTCTTGTCCGGACGGCCTCGACAAAGCATCGTTTCCCGTCCAGAAAGACCATTGCGCGGTCCGCTTCATGCTGCAAGCGTGCTGCGCTTTTGCTGCGCACAATAAACGGCTCCAAGGCTGAGGGCTACAGGGAGGTTTGACATGGCACGCACCGCGCTGGTGACGGGGGGAACACGCGGAATTGGCAAGGCGATCTGCCTTGCCCTGAAGGCGAAGGGCTACACGGTTGCCGCCAACTATGCCGGTAACGAGACCGCCGCCAAGGCCTTCACCGACGAGACGGGTATCCCTGCCTATAAATGGTCGGTCGCCGACTATGAGGCGTGCGCTGCCGGGATTGCCCGCGTGGAGCTTGCCCACGGGCCTGTCGATATCCTGGTCAATAATGCCGGGATCACGCGCGATGCGCCCTTCCACAAGATGACGCCGCAGCAATGGCGCGAAGTGATCGACACCAATCTCACCGGCGTGTTCAACATGACCCATCCGGTCTGGAACGGGATGCGAGAGCGGGGCTTTGGCCGCATCATCACCATCTCCTCGATCAACGGGCAGAAGGGCCAGTTTGCGCAGGCCAACTACTCCGCTGCCAAGGCGGGTGATCTCGGCTTCACCAAGGCGCTGGCGCAGGAAGGCGCGCGCAAGGGCGTCACCGTCAACGCGATCTGCCCGGGCTATATCGCCACCGAAATGGTGATGGCCGTGCCGGAAAAAGTGCGCGAGCAGATCATCGAGACCATCCCTATTGGCCGTCTGGGCGAGGCAGAAGAGATTGCGCGCTGCGTGGTGTTCCTCGCCTCCGACGAGGCGGGTTTCATCACCGGCGCCACCCTGACCGCCAATGGCGGCCAATACATGGTGTGATGGCCGGCCAGACTGGGCGCCGGGGCCGCAAATAATCTGCATGCGGGGCAATTTCGCCGCGAAACGGCCCATTTTCCCCGCAAGATTATCCGGATGAACAGGGGAATCGTTGCCTCTCTCCTCCTTGCCGCAGGGGCTTGCGTGGCATTGGTGGGGGATGGGCTTAGCCAACCAAATCCGTTCTCGCGCCTGACCGGCCGGGAACAACCGGTTGAAGCGTCCACCATGTGGTATGAGCGGGCGGACCGGCGCGGCCGCCTTGTGGTGGACCGCTCGGGCAGTCCTGCCCTGATATGGCAGGAGGGCACGCAGGAGATTTACGCCGTCTATGTGAACCGGGCATCTGGCGGCGGCGAGGTGTTGCTGACCGATACGGACCGCGCCTTGCTGCGCCTGTCCAATCTGGGCGGCGCCACCTATTTTCCCGCCGATGCGCCTGACGGCGTGATCGTGGAGCAGATCGGCCCGGCACATACGCTCGTCGCCCCGCCTGCCAGTGCGCAGGACCTGCAGCGTATTGCGCGCGATCTCGCCGACGGCATAGGCAGGCTCAATCGCAATCAGGTCACGGTGGAAGTGCCGTCCATGGGCCCCGTGGACAATGCCTATCTGGCCGACACCATGGTGCTCGCGCAGATCGGGATTGAACGGGCCAACCGCCGCAATATCCGCGATCTGCGGGTGGTGCGTATCGATACGGGCGGGCGGGCCGACGCCCGGTATGCGGGCGGCACGCTCCACATCACGATAGAGCCAGGCGCCGGGTATGGCGGGCGGCCGTCTTCCGACTATATCCGCCGCGCCATCGACAGCGCGCGCTAGCCGCAACTCCCCGCAAGACAGCCTGTCTTCCATGGGTTAACCTTGTGCCACGACAGGGGAGGCTCGCATGGTCCGGATAATCCTTATTGCGCTTGGTCTTTTGGTGCTGATCGCGCTGGCGCGCATGGCCTGGGTCATCGCGCCCGCCGCCGGATGGCTGACCCCTGAAGCGCCGCGCCTGGCCGATCGCTGCCAGAGCCTGGAGGTCGCGCCGGGTACCGAAGATGTCACCATCCACCCTGAGGCCGGCATCGCCTTCGTGTCAGCGGCAGACCGGCGCACGCCGAACCCCGGTGCAGGCGGTATCTGGACCTTCGACATGGCCGATCCGGACGGCACGCTGCGCTATGCCAGCGTGGACGGGCCGGAGGATTTCCAGCCGCACGGCATCAGCCTCTATATCGGCGAGGACGGCACACAGCGCCTTTTCGTGATCAATCACCCGGTGGCGGGCGGCCATACGGTGGAGATTTTCGACATTGATGATGAGTGGCGGCTTCTTCACGCGGAGACCATCGCTTACCCTGAGCTCTCCTCGCCCAATGATCTTGTCGCGGTGGGTCCGCGCCAGTTCTACGCCACCAACGATTCCCGCTATCAGTCGGGGCTCCTGCAACAGCTGGAAGCCTATTTCGGCCTGCCGCTCGCCAGCGTCAGCTATTTCGATGGCGAGACGGGCCGTATCGCCGCCAGCGGGCTGATCTATGCCAATGGCATCAATGTGTCGGCAGACGGGGCGACGCTCTATGTGGCGGAATTTCTGGGCCGCCGCGTCAATGTCTTTGAGCGCGATGCGCAGACGGGGCGTCTGACCCATCGCCGGGCTATTCCGGTTCGCACGGGCGCAGACAATATCGAGATCGATGAAAGCGGGCATTTGTGGATCGGCGCCCATCCGCGCGTCTTCGACTTTCTGGCCCATGCCGGGGACGAAAACGCGCTTGCTCCCTCCCATGTCGTGCGCGTCGATCCGGAGACGGGGCAGGTGGTGACGGTGCTCTATACCCATGGTGAGGAGCTCAGCGGGTCAAGCGTGGGAGCGCCCTTCCAGTACCAGTTCGTGGTGGGTGCGGTGTTCGACGCCAATGTGCTGATCTGCCCGCGCGGCTGATTTTTGACGCGAAAACGCTTCACAGCGGCAAAACGCGCTCTAACCTCTCCTGACACATGACGGGCAAAGCCCGCGACACATCAGGGGAGGACCTGCCTTGGCCATTGCCAGCCCGCCACCGGGATTGCCGGTGACAGAACCGCTTGCGCCCAGCGCGCGCCGCTATGCCATCGGCATGCTGCTTGTCATCTATATCTTCAATTTTCTTGACCGGCAGATCGTCAACATCCTGGCCGAGCCGATCAAGATCGAGCTGGGGCTGGCCGACTGGCAGCTGGGCATGCTGACGGGCCTGGCGTTCGCGCTCTTCTACACCGTGCTTGGCATCCCCATCGCGCGTTATGCGGAGAAGGCCGACAGGGTGAAGATAATCTCGGTCGCGGTGGGGGTGTGGAGCCTCTTCACCGTGCTGTGCGGGTTCGCCACCAACTTCCTCCAGCTCCTGCTGGCGCGCATTGGCGTTGGCGTGGGCGAGGCAGGGTGTTCTCCGCCTGCCCACTCCCTCATCACCGACTACACGCCCAAGGAAGAGCGCGCGTCTGCGCTTGCCATCTACTCGATGGGCATTCCGCTGGGCTCGCTTGCGGGCATGGTGCTCGGTGGCCTGATCGCCGATGCCTATGGCTGGCGGACGGCCTTCTTCGTGGCCGGCGCGCCGGGCATCATTCTCGCCATCATGGCCTATCTCACCCTGCCCGAGCCGCGCCGCGGCCTCACGAAGAAGGTTGAGCCGGTAAAGGGGCCAAGCTTCTTTGACGCGCTGGTCGAGCTGAAGTCAAAAAAATCCTTCTGGTGGATTTCCATTGGCGCGGCTTTGAGCGCCATGGTCGGCTATGGCCATATCGCCTTTTACGGCTCGTTCTACCTGCGCAATCACGCTGAAGGCCTAACCGCTATGGCGGTGAGCGTGAACGAGATGATCGGCGTCAGCTTCGGACCCATCGGCTTTGTCGGCACCGCGCTCGGCCTCATTATCGGGATATGCGGGGCGGCAGGCACCTTCCTTGGCGGCGTTCTGGCTGACCGGGCGGCGCGTACCAATGTGTCCGGCTACGCCACCGTGCCGGCGATTGCAGGCCTCGTCACGGTAATCCCGTTCATCGCCGCCATGCTGGTCGACAATGTGGCGCTGTCCTTCCTGATCCTTGCCGTTCCGGTCTTCGCCGGGGCGATCTGGTACGGGCCGATCTTCGCCAGCGCCCAGACCCTCGGTCATCCGCGCACCCGCGCAACGGCCGCCGCCGTGCTTTTGTTTGTGATCAATCTGATCGGGCTCGGGCTCGGCCCGCTTCTGGTCGGCATGTTCAGCGACATCTTCGCCCAGACCATGGGCGCGGCTGAAGGCATTCGCTGGTCGATGGTGCTGTTTGGCGGCGTGGGCGGCATTGCCTCCATCGCCTTCTTCCTCGCCGCGAGAACGCTTAAAGACGAGGTCGTAGCCTAGATAATGCCGGCCAGCGACAGGGCGAGGCCCGCGGCCAGCCCTGTCGCGACCAGCGTCATCACACCCCGCTTGAGGCCAAAGGCGATAACGGCGCACAGGGCCGCAATGGCGATCACCCACGGGTCAATCGTCGTCACATCGGCGGCCACGATGCGCAAGGGCCCGAGGCTCATCGCGCCGGTTTCCGCAAAGAGGATCTGCACCGCAAACCACACGCCAAGGCTGGCGATCACGCCGACCACGGCTGCGGAAACGCCTGCGAGCGCACTTTGCAGCGCCCTGATGCTGTTCAGCTTCTCCATCCACGGGGCGAGCGTGAAAATCGCCATGAAGGAGGGCAAGAACACCGCCCATAGGGTCAGCGCCGCGCCCAGTATCCCGCCCAGCATCGCGCCAAACGGTTCGGGCGCCCGATAGCCTGCGATGAAGCCGGTGAACTGCGTCACGAGGATGAGCGGGCCGGGCGTCGATTCGGCAAGGCCGAGCCCGTCCGCCATCTCGCCTGCTTCCAGCCAGCCATATTGCTCCACCCCTGCCTGCGCCATCCAGGCGAGCACGGCATAGGCCCCGCCAAAGCTGACCAGAGCGAGCCAGGAGAAAAAGCCCGCCACCTCCACCAGCCGGTGGGAGGGCGATAGAAGCAGGGCTGCCAGCGCCAGCGGCGCAAGCCAGATCGCCGCCCAGATGAGAAGCGACATTGCGGTCGCCGATATCGACGCGCCCTGGCTCGCAGGTGTGTCGTGCGCTGCCGTCTCGTGGTGGCCTGCTGCCATCCAGCGCGAGGCCAGCCATCCGGCAAGGCCTGCCCCGATGACGACGAGCGGGAAGGGAATGGCAAGGCTGAGAGCGATAAAGGCGGCAGCGGCAATGACCAGCGCGGCAGGCGTCTTGAGTGTCCTTCTGCCCAGCCGGATCACGGCACTCAGGAGGATCACCAGCACGGCGGCTTTCACCCCGAAGAATCCGCCTTCAACAAGGGTGAGGTCAGCGGCGAGCACGTAGAGGATGGAGAGGGCCAGCATAACAAGTGCGCCCGGCAGCACGAAAAGCCCGCCCGTGATCAGCCCGCCGCGAATGCCTCCGAGCTTCCAGCCAATCCAGGTGGCAAGCTGCATGGCTTCCGGTCCGGGCAGCAAATGGCAGACATTGAGCGCACGCAGAAAGTCGCCATCACTGACCCAGCCGCGCCTGTCCACAACGAGGTCATGCAGCATGGCGATCTGCGGGGCAGGCCCGCCAAAGCTCAAAAACCCGACGCGGGCAAAGTCACGTGCCAGGCTGTTCAGCGATGGGGATGGCGTCACGGTGTGGCTCCTGCCGGGCGGACGATGAAGCGCGCGCCGGGCCGCGCTGCGCCCGGTCTTGCGTCTTCCACATGGATGGTCAGGCCGTGGCGCCGCACAACCGCGTGGACGAAAGACAACCCTAGCCCGTGCCCGCGCGGGCCGCCATGGCTGATCCGGGCAAAGCGCATGAAGACGCGCTCGCGCCAGTCTGCCGGAACGCCGGGGCCGTTATCTTCCACGATCAGCACTGGCCCTGCGCGCACGATCACTTTCACCTCGCCGCCCTCGGGCAGGAATTTCACCGCATTGTCGAGCAGGTTTGCGATCAGCCGGCCGAGCTGGGCCGGGCTGCCGCGCATCATTACGGGCGTGCTCGCCTCGACCCTGACACTTGCGCCCTTGTCGGCGGCGACATCGGCATAGAGCGGGGCGACCGAGCGGGCGAGGGCAGCCAGATCCAGCGTCTCCAGCCCGCGATTATCACCGATCTCGGCGCTGATAGCGGAGATGTCCATGAGCGAGTTGATAAGCTCGCCCATCTCGGCCAGCTGCTCGCGCGCAGCCTCGATACGGGCAGGGTCGGCATCGGCTTCGGCGAGCGTCCGGTCGATGCGGATGAGGGGCGTGCGCAGCTCGTGCGCGGTCAGGTCCGACACATCGCGCTGCGCGCTGATCAGGCGCTCGATCCGGTCCAGCATGGTGTTGATATTGCGCGATAACAGCCCGAACTCGTCCGCGCCCTCGCCGCCGGGTGCGCGCTGGTCGATGGCGCCATCACGCACCGCCTGACAGGTCCGGTTCAGCCGCTCCACCCGTCCCATGATCCAGCCCGCTGCCAATAACCCGCCAGCAATGCCAAGGGTCAGCGTGATGAAGAAACCTGCGATGAAGATGGTGCGCAGCCGGGCCAGCGCCTCTTCCTGCCGCGTCGTGGAGCGGCCCACGAACAGGCGATAATCCTGCGGCATCAGGAAGGCGCGGCCCATGATCGCCAGCGGCTGCCCATCGACCTGGAAGGTGCCGCGTATCCAGCTGGCATCAAGGGCGAACTCGTCCGGCCATTTGCCCATATTGCCCGCCACGCGCTCGCCTTGCGGATCGGCCAATAGATAAACCGGCTCCTCGCCTTCCAGCGGGCGCATGGCGAGGCGGTCATCGACGGTGCGCTGCAGGCCCTCATCGCTCTCGATCGAGTAGATGTCGACAAGGCCTGCCGCATCGGTATCGATCAGCTGGCGCAGGGCCTCGTCTGACACGAAGGCAAAGGCGAAATAGGCAATCAGGAAAATCACGGTGGCCGCGAGGCTCACCACCAGCGTCACAAGGGCGGCAAGGCGCGCGAAAGTCGATTGCAGAAGCCGGGTTCTTAGACCCTTCATCCCGCCGGAAGCCCGGTCTAGAGTGGCGGCTGAATCTACCATCGGAGATCTCCGCCATGCGCCTGCTTCGACCAGCCCTTCCGGCTCTGGCCCTGGCTTTTGCCCCGATACTGGCCTTGGGCGCCTGCGCCACGCCGCAGCGCGCTGAAACCAGCGCCGTGGTGGAGCCGGACGGGCAGATTCTCGCCGCGATGGATATCGGCCTGCGCGCTGAAGAGGCCTCCGATGCATCGGCGCTGCTGGCTGCGGCTTCCCTGCTTGATGCAGCGGGCGCGCGCCCCGCTGACGGTCAGGATGATCTGACCACGCGCTGGCGCGAGCAGGCAGCCGCCCTGGGTGAGACGCTGCCACCCTTGCGTGGACGCACGGCAGGCCCGGCCTATCGCAATGGCGCGCTGGGTGCTGGCGAGACGGCCTTGCTGCGCGACAGCTTCCATTCGGGCCGCACCGCAAGGGTGTCGGTCCAGACGCGCGGGGCGGGCACGCTGCGCCTTGCCATTCGCCGCCCCGACGGGGAGATGATGTGCGAAACGCTGGTCAGCGCTGCGCCGGTCAGCTGCCAGTGGGTGCCGGTCTGGACCGAGCCCTTCCACATCGAGGTGACGAACCTCACGGCGGGCAATGTCGCCTATTATCTGATCACCAACTGACACGGGCGCTAGCCGCCGATGAGGGCGAATGGCCCCCAGACGCCGGGATGCGCGCCGCCTTCCACCGTCTCATCATCGATGAGCTCCAGTACCGTCGCGCGGAAAGCTTCCGGCCGTGACAGGCCGTCTGCGGCGCTGCGCGCGGTGCCGGTGCTGAGACGTGCGGCCACATCGTCGCGCACCGCCCAGTGGGAGACCAGAAGGCTGCGTGCGCCCGCATAGAGGAAGGCCTGTGCCAGCCGGTCTGGCGCCTGCGATCCGCCTTCAGCGGCAAACGTGTTGCAGGCCGAGAGGATCACCCAGTCCGCATTGAGGTTCAGCCCTGAGATTTCGGAGGCGGTCAGAAGCCCGTCATCGAGCGCGGTCGCGGTCTCTGGCGGGGTGAAGGCGAGGGCCGGTTCCAGCACTGCTTCCAGCTCGCCCGGCAGGAGGCCGTGCGTGGCAAAGACCAGCACGCTGGCGCGGGCGAGGTTTGCGGTCTTCACCGCCGTTTCGGTCGCTGAAAGCCCGACGCGTATGTCAGACCGGTCCGGCCCGAACACCGCTGCCATGCCCGCAAGCTCGGCTTCCGCGCCCGGAAGGGCGGCAAGCGAGGTGAGCGCG
>CAZCEG010000081.1:8539-9079 GCA_964497275.1 uncultured Oceanicaulis sp. | reverse complement strand
AGCGGTGCGTCAGCCAGCGCGCGAGCATCGGGAAATTGCCGAAAATCGTCTGGTGCGTGATCAGCGAGTTGAAGAGCACCAGCACCGGAAAGCCGATGAGGACGAGGGCCGCCATCACCAGAAGCCCCGCCCCGTGTTCGGCATAGAGCGTCTCGCGGTCTGCGCTTGCCAGCCAGTCCACCAGCGTGCCGAGAAAGCCGAGGAACACCACCTCGAACACCGAGATCACCGCCGTCAGCGCCGACAGGGTGAGAAGCCAGGGGAGGACAGGCCGTGTGTAGTAAAGCACGAAGCCGAAAAGGCTTTTCGGCGGCGCTTCCGGCTCGATGGCCGGGAAGGGATCAACGCGGGATTCAAAAAAGCGGAACATCAAAGAAACCTTGTGGGCAGGCCCCGTTGACCGGGGTTTCGGGACGATCTGGCGTGTCGGCCCGAACCGCTCTAAAACCTCAACCAATATTGAGGTCAAAGGGGATGTGCATGTCCGATGCACCGGCGGGTAAGATAGCGCGGGGCCTGAGCGTTGGCGAACTGGCCGCC
>CAZCEG010000081.1:7858-8529 GCA_964497275.1 uncultured Oceanicaulis sp. | reverse complement strand
GGCCGCCCGCGCCGGTGTCAGCGTCTCTACCCTGCACTTTTACGAAACAAAGGGCCTGATCGCCAGCGCGCGCACCGGCGGTAATCAGCGCCGGTATGGCCGCGACATGCTGCGCCGGGTTGCCGTGATCCGGGTAGCGCAGCGCGCCGGTGTGCCGCTTGCCGAAATCGCAGCCGCGCTCGATGCGCTGCCTGCAAGGCGCACCCCCAATGCCGCTGACTGGGCAAAGCTTTCAGCGTCGTGGAAGGATGCGTTGGAGGCACGCATCACCGCTCTGACCCAGCTCAAGGACGAGCTGGAGGGCTGCATTGGCTGCGGGTGCCTGTCGCTGACCGACTGCCCCTTGCGCAATCCGGGCGATACGCTCGCGAAGGAAGGGCCGGGGGCGAGGCTGCTGGAGGGGTAGGGGGCTCACTGTCATCCTCCGGCCGAGCGCAGCGAGGTCCGGGGGACCAATGCCAGAGAGGTGAAGTTAATCTCGAGGGCCAGAGGCATGGGTGGCCCGGATAAACGGGCCATGACAATGTTTGGGCGCCGGGGTCCATTTTCCGGAGGCCACCACCTCCCCCTAATCCAGCCCCGGTTTTTTCCGCAGCGCCTTGGTCTGGCCCTTCTTCGCCTTGGCGTCTTTCTGGCGCTTGATGGAGCTTAGGGACGGACGGGACTTGATG
>CAZCEG010000081.1:0-7848 GCA_964497275.1 uncultured Oceanicaulis sp. | reverse complement strand
CGAGTGCGGGCCTCGGCGCGATTGCGCTCCTGCGAGCGGTGCGTGTCCACTTGCAGGATCAGCACGCCCTCCTGCGTAATGCGGCTGCCGGCCAGGCGGATGAGCCGCTGCTTGATGGCGGGGTCGAGGGCGCTGGCACCGACGTCATAGCGCAGCTGCACGGCGCTGGCGGTCGTGTTCACATGCTGACCGCCCGGCCCGGACGCTTTCACGAAGCGCTCGGTTATCAGGCTTTCATCAAGGATGATGTCGTCAGTGATGGTCTACGCCTTTTCCAATGCCAGTTTAAGCGCTTCCGGATAAAGCCGGTGTTCTTCCACCAGCACGCGCGCGGCGAGCGTCTCCGGCGTATCGCCGGGCAGGACGGGCACGCGGGCCTGCGCGATCGTCGGGCCTTCATCCATGCCGGGCGTGACCCAGTGGACCGTGCAGCCATGCTCGGTCTCGCCCGCTTCGATGGCGCGGGCATGAGTGTCCACGCCTTTGAATTTCGGCAGGAGCGAGGGGTGAATATTGATCATCCGCCCGGACCACGCATTGACGAAGCCGGGGGTAAGAATACGCATGAAGCCTGCAAGGCAGACAAACTCTGCCCCCGCCTCGCGCAAGGCCGCGTCCAGCGCGGCTTCGAAGTCTTCGCGGCTGTTATAGGCCTTGTGGTCGATGGCGATGGCGGTAATGCCCGCCTCTCTTGCGCGCTCCAGCCCGTAGGCGTCCGGCCGGTTGGAGATCACCGCGACAATGCGGGCGGGGTAATCGTCCGCAGCGCAGGCATCGATCAGGCATTGCAGGTTCGATCCGCGCCCGGAGATGAGGACGGCAATCGGTGTCTTGCCACTCATTTCGCGGTCAGATGGCCGATGATGGCGGCTGTCTCGCCAGCGTCTTTGAGCGCCGCCAGCACGGCCTCGGCGTCTTCGGCGGCGACAGCGGCGATCATGCCGATCCCGCAATTGAAGGTGCGGCGCATTTCGCTTTCCGCGATTCCGCCCGCGCTTTCCAGCCAGCGGAAGACGGCCGGGCGTTCAAAGCTCGCATAATCCACCTCGAAGCCCAGGTGACCCGGGAGCATGCGCGGCGTGTTCTCTGTGATGCCGCCGCCGGTAATGTGGGCGAGGCCCTTGATCTTGCCTACGCGCACCAGCGGCATCAGCGATTTCACATAGATGCGGGTCGGCTCCAGAAGGGCCTCGCCGAGCGTCCTGCCCGGCGCGAAAGGCGCCTCGCTGTCGAACGTCAGGCCTGCGTGATCGATCACGCGCCGGATCAGCGAATAGCCGTTGGAATGCGGGCCGGAGGAGGCGAGCCCGATCAGCACATCACCGGCCATCATGTCCGCTTCGCGGGGCAGCAGATTGCCGCGCTCGGCTGCGCCGACGACAAAGCCGGCGAGATCAAAGTCCTCGCCCTCATACATGCCCGGCATTTCAGCCGTTTCCCCGCCAATCAGCGCGCATCCTGCAAGGCGGCAGCCTGCGGCAATGCCTTTGACGATGTCCGCGCCGCGCGCCGGATCGAGCTTGCCGGTGGCGAAATAGTCGAGAAAGAACAAGGGCTCAGCGCCTTGTGCCAGCACGTCATTGACGCACATGGCAACGAGATCGATGCCCACCGTGTCGACAATGCCGGTATCGATGGCCAGGCGCAGCTTGGTGCCTACCCCGTCCGTGCCGGAGACCAGAATCGGATCGCTAAAGCCTGCGGCTTTCAGATCAAACGCGCCGCCAAACCCGCCAAGGTCTGCTGCCGCGCCGGGCCGGGCGGTGGATTTGGCCAGCGGCTTGATCGCCTCGACCAGCGCATCACCGGCATCGATATCCACCCCGGCAGAGGCGTAGGTGAGGCCTTGGGTTGGCGGTTTGCTGGCCACGGCGGGTTGCTCCGGCAAGGGGTCTGGATTCTGGCGCAAACAACTGCAAGGGGGACGGCTTGGCAAGAGGGCGGGTCTGTAAATCACGCCTGTCCCCCGCTCCACGACGGGCAATGCGTATGAAATCAGCGCCTTGCTGGCGGAGGCGCGTCACTTGTCCGCGCGGCGGCAGATCGCGTGTATGATGCCGGGCATTGGCGGTTTCACAGCCAGTAAGCCCTTCACCGGGGCGCGGGTCAGGGTATAGTCGGTTTCACCAAGGTTTCAGGTCAGGCAAGGTCAGCGCGATGTCATCGTCCACTCAGCGTAATTCAGGGTTCAGCCGGTTCGGCCTCATGGCCTTCATCACGGCGCTGATCTGTGTGGTCATCTACACGGTGCCTGCTGTTGCGCAGAGTGTGTTCGTGGTCTCCGGCATTGCGGTCGATGAGCGTGCCGATACGACGACCGCCGCGCAGCAGGCCGCTTTCCGGTCTGGTCAGCTTGCGGCCGCGCAGGTTCTCCTGGAGCGTCTGACCCTGCCGGAAGACCGGATCAATGCCGGTCTGGTATCGATCCCGTCGGAGATCGCGCAAGAGCTGGTCGTGGGCCTGCAGGTTTCCGACGAGCGCCGCTCGGCCAACCGCTACATCGCCACCATGACGGTGGAGTTTGATCCGCGCGGGGTGCGCTCTTTCCTGAATTCGCAAGGCGTCGCCTTCACCGACGCGCAGGCCGCGCCGGTGCTGGTGATTCCTGTGATCCAGCGCAGCGAGGATGTGGGGCTGTGGGGTGGCAGCTGGTATGAGGCCTGGCGGGGCACCCGTCACAATAATGCGCTGACCCCCTTTATCGGGCTCGGCTCCCGCACCGAAGGTGAAGGCGATGACGAGCGTCCGCTGGGCCGTTCGGTCATCAGCGCCTCTGCCGCGCTGGCGGGTGATGAAGGGGCCTTGCGTGACATTGCCCGGCTGTACGGGGTGGGGCAGGTCGCCGTGATCACCGCCCGCGAGGCAGACGGCACGGTGCGCGCCAGCGGTCAGATATATGATCTGACCGGCGAGGACATGATCTCCGAACCGGTGGAGACGGTCGCCGGTCAGGGCGGCATGGAAGAGGCGGCACGCCGCATCGTCCAGACCCGCCAGGAAAACTGGAAGCGTCAGGTCATCGTGCGCGGCGGCGCGGCGAGCGAGATCATGGTCACGGTGCTCTATGATTCCATCGGCCAGTGGCGCGCCCTCCAGCGTGCGATCACCGGCGCGTCCCTGATTTCCGATGCGCGTCTTGACGCGGTGTC
This sequence comes from uncultured Oceanicaulis sp., assembly GCA_964497275.1. Lineage (GTDB taxonomy): Bacteria > Pseudomonadota > Alphaproteobacteria > Caulobacterales > Maricaulaceae > Glycocaulis. The sequence continues at coordinate 4,699 of CAZCEG010000081.1, read as the reverse complement.
CACCACCGGCGCGGTGATGACGCTGACCCATCGCGGCGAGCGTGACCAGCTGGTCCGCGAGCTCTCCCAGCGCGGAGCGCGTCTGCAGGAAGAGCAGGGGCTTGGCTGGGTGGCCCGGCCCCGGAGCTAGTCAGTCCGCACCATGGCAACATCCCAGCTTGCCCTCGACCTGTCGCTAAAACCCGATTACCGCCCCGAAAGCTTTGCGGTGAGCGAAGCCAATGCGCCTGCGCTGGCTCTGGTCAATCGCTGGCCGCGCTGGCGTCAGGGTCATCTCCTGCTGCTCGGGCCTGCAGGCTCCGGCAAGACCCATCTGGCGCACATGTGGCGGGTGCGTACCGGCGCGCGCTTCCTCGATGCGAAGGCGCTGTCCAAGGCTTTGCCGGGCGTCCAGCGCGGGGCGAGCGTCATCGTGGAGGACGCCGATGCGGGGCTCGACGAGACCGGCCTCTTCCACCTGCTCAACCGGGCGGCCGGCGATTCCGGTATCAGCGTGCTGATGAGCGCGCGCGCTCCGGTCGGAGACTGGCCGGTGAAACTGCCCGATCTCGTCTCTCGCCTGGTCGCAGCCGAGACGGCCGTCCTCAACGAGCCTGATGATGCGCTCTTGCGTCAGGTGCTTGAAAAGCTGTTTCGCGACCGGCGAACGCCCTTAGGACCGGGGATAATCGATTATATCATCCTGCGTATGGAACGGTCGGTCGACTTTGCCCGCGCGCTCGTGGCAAGGCTCGACAATGCGGCCCTTGCCGCCAAGGGTCCGGTAACCCGTACTCTGGTACGAGATGTCCTTGCCGGGCTGAGCCAGCCTGAGCGGTTTGAAGAAGATGCAGAGGCGCCAAGATGACGGAAATGAGCGATGGCGCGGCAAGGCTGAACGAGGCGGTGCCTGATGGCGCCGCCGTGCCGCTTGCGATCGCCAGCTCGCCGGAGCGCTTTCTCAATCGCGAGCTCTCCTGGCTGGAGTTCAACCAGCGCGTGATGGAGGAAGCGGAAAACCGCGCTCACCCCATTCTGGAGCGTCTGCGCTTTCTGTCGATCTCGGCCAGCAAACTCGACGAATTCTACATGGTGCGTGTGGCGGGCCTGCGCGCCCAGCTTCGCAATGGTGTCGACCGCGCCGGGCTGGATGGCCTCACCGTCACTCAGCAGCTTGAGCGTATCAATGCCGCCGCCTCCCGCCTGATGACCGCCCAGCAGAAATGCTGGCGCGAGATACGCACAATGATGCGCCGCGAAGGCGTGCAGCTGGTCGCGCCCGACCGGCTCACGCGCGCGGAAAAGACGTGGCTGCGCGATGATTTTCTGGCGCACACCCTGCCGGTGATCACGCCGCTCGCGATTGATCCGGCACATCCGTTTCCCTTCATCCCCAATCTTGGCTTTGCGCTTGTCCTGAAGCTGAAGCGAAACCGGGATGGCAAGGTGATGAACGCGCTTCTGCCCCTGCCCGCAGGGGTAAAGCGCTTTGTCGAAATCCCCTGCGCCCGCAAGGACCGCAAGGGCCGGCCTGTGCGCCGCTTCATCGCGCTGGAAGACGTGCTGATCGTCTTCATCGACGCGCTCTTCCCCGGCTATGAGCTGTTGGGAAAGGGTGCCTTCCGCATCGTGCGCGACAGCGATATCGAGATCGAGGAAGAGGCCGAAGACCTCGTGCGCGAGTTCGAGGCACGCCTGAAGCAGCGCCGCCGCGGCGTGCTGGTGCGCCTGAAGATCGAAGCGTCCATGCCCGAAGAGCTGCGCCGCTTCATCATCCAGCAGCTGCATGCCGAAAGCCGCGATATCGTGCTGGTCGATGGCATTCTCGGGTTGGCGCAGGTCTCACAGCTCATTCCCGATGACCGGCCGGAGCTGAAATTCATTCCCTATGAGCCGCGCTTTCCAGAACGCATCAAGGATCATGGCGGGGATTGCTTTGCCGCGATCCGCGCCAAGGACCTGATCGTCCACCACCCCTATGAGAGCTTCGACGTGGTGGTGCAGTTCCTGCGCCAGGCCGCCAATGATCCTGATGTCATCGCGATCAAGCAGACGCTCTACCGCACCTCCAAGAACTCGCCCATCGTGGCGGCGCTGATCGAGGCGGCAGAGGCGGGCAAGAACGTCACGGCGCTCGTTGAGCTCAAAGCCCGCTTTGATGAGGAAGCCAACCTGAAATGGGCACGCGATCTGGAGCGGGCAGGCGTGCAGGTCGTCTACGGCTTCGTCGAGTACAAGACCCACGCCAAGATATCGCTCGTGGTGCGCAGGGAAGGGGCGACGCTTCGCACCTACGCCCATTTCGGCACCGGCAATTATCACCCCATAACGGCGCGCATATACACAGACCTGTCGCTGTTTACCGCTGACCCTGCCTATGGCCGCGATGCGGGCCGCATCTTCAATTATGTTACCGGCTATGCCCGCCCGATGGGGCTGGAGAAGCTCTCCATCTCTCCCATCGGCATGAAGGAATTGCTGGTAGAGAAAATCCGGCGCGAGGCGGCCAATGCCCGCGCGGGCAAGCCATCCGGCGTCTGGGCGAAGATGAACTCGGTCGTCCATCCGGAGATCATCGATGCACTCTACGAGGCCAGTCAGGCTGGCGTGCGCATCGAGCTGATCGTGAGGGGCATTTGCTGCCTGCGCCCCGGTGTGCCCGGCCTGTCTGACAATATCCGGGTGAAGTCCATTGTCGGGCGCTTCCTGGAGCATTCGCGCGTAGTATGCTTTGCCAATGGCGCTGCCATGCCCTCGCCCAAGGCGGAGGTCTGGATATCCTCGGCAGACTGGATGCCGCGCAATCTGGACCGCCGCATCGAAACGCTCTGCCCCATCGAGAACCCGACCGTGCACCGCCAGGTGCTCGACCAGATCATGGTCGCCAATCTGAAGGATGAGGCGCAAAGCTGGATCATGAATCCCGATGGCAGCTATGACCGCATCAACACGGCGCGCATCGAGCAGCCCTTCAGTGCCCACGAATACTTCATGACCAATCCATCGCTGTCGGGACGGGGTGAAGCGCTACGCCATGACCAGCCGCCCTCCGTGCCGCAGCCGGTCAAGCGGGCGTGATGGTGGCGGCAGCACGCGACATCGCCGTCATCGATATCGGCTCCAACTCGGTCCGCCTTGTCCTCTACCGGGTGGAGGGCGATGCGCTCTGGCCACTCTTCAACGAGAAGACCATGGCGGGGCTCGGCAAGGGCGCGCGCGAGCGCGGCACGCTGAACCCTGACGGTATTGCCACCGCGCTGCTGACCTTGAAGCGGTTTTCCAGCCTGCTGGATGCGCGTCAGGTGACGGAGCGCCATGCGGTCGCCACCGCGGCGGTGCGCGAGTGCAGCGATGGCGCTGAGTTCGTCGCGCGCGCCGAAGAGCTGACGGGCCTCAGGATCACGGTGCTCGAAGGCGAAGAGGAGGGGCGTCTCTCCGCAATGGGTGTCATTGCCGGTATGGGCGATGTGAAGGGCGTGGCAGGCGATCTGGGGGGCTCGAGCCTTGAGCTCGCCCGCCTTGATGGCCGGGATGTAAGCAAGGTGATCTCGCTGCCCCTCGGGCCGTTGGCGGTTCTGGGCGTTGCCGGCGATGATCAGAAACGCATCCGGCGGGAAATCGATGACGCGCTGGCCGCTGCCTCCGGCGTCTTCGCCAAGTCCGGCCCGGATTTCTATGCGGTTGGCGGATCATGGCGCGCCTTTGCCCATCTGGCCATGGCGCTCGATTTCTACCCGCTGAACCTGCTGCATCAGTATGAGCTGACGGCAGCGCAGGTTGCGCGCGCGGCCGATTTTGCCATGTCGCAGAGTGAGGCTTCGCTTGCCGCTACGCCCGGCGTGTCGTCGAAGCGGGCGGCGACGCTTGGCTACGCTGCCCAGCTTCTCAAGCGCGTCATGAAGCAGGGCCGGTTCAAACGGGCGATCTTTTCGGCCAATGGCCTGCGCGAGGGCGTGGCGTTCAGCCAGTGTCCGGACCTGCATGTCTCGCGCGATCCGCTGATCGCTGGCGCTGAGGCAATGGCCCGGCACGCGGTCATCGAGCCGGGCTTCGGGGCAGCGCTGGCCGACTGGCTCGAGCCGGTCTTCCAGTCCTTGCCACCTGTGTTCAACCCTGCGCGAGACAGTATGGTGCGCGGAGCGGCGGCGCGGCTCTCCCAGCTTGGCGTGCGCATGCACCCTGATCACCGCGCGGAACTGGCGTCCACTGAAGTGCTCTATGCGCCTTTTGGCGGCATCACCCATCCTGAACGGGCTTTTCTGGCGCTGGCGATCCACCATCGCTATGCGGGGCGCACGCAGCGCCCGGAGACCTGCCCGTCGCGGCGGCTGCTGGACGATACGGGTGAGGAAGCGGCCTTGCAGCTTGGCTATGCGCTGCGCCTCGGGGCGGCGCTGTCAGGGGGTGCAGCGGCCTTGCTGCAATCCTTCCGTCTGCGGCGCGATAATGGCTCGCTGGTGCTGGAAGTGGAGCCGGGCCGCGAAGATCTGGCGGTCGAACGCGCGCTATCGCGCTTCGAGGCGCTGGCGAGCGTGCTGAAGCTGAAGGCGGTGCTGGCTTAGTCCTCTAACTCGACGGTGACGACCTTGCCCTTTTCGAGGATCAGGGCCAACTCGCCGCGCTTCAGACGCAGGGCCATCTCGCCAAATACCTTGTAGCGCCAGCCCGACATGGCGGGCACGTCAGCCTTGTCGCTCGCCGCGATCAGCTCAAGGTCCGG
>CAZCEG010000080.1:0-9211 GCA_964497275.1 uncultured Oceanicaulis sp. | reverse complement strand
GAAGGCCGCACTCATCATCTCCACCCGGCCATCCGCGCCAATGCGCGCCGACAGGCGCTCGACCCCATCGACCTGCTGCCAGACGAAGGGCTCCACCTCGCGGAAGCGCATCGGCGCGCCGGCAGCGTCATTGAGAATGGAAAGGCTGATCTCGTTATCGGCATTCATCGAAATCGTCGCCTGACCGAGAATGCTCGTGGAGGCGAGGAAGTTCTGATGGGCGCGGCGCGACACCAGGTAATTGCCGACCAGCATGCGGCCATGCTCTTCCGCCGTTTCCAGCGTCGGCAGCTCTTCCAGCTCCACAGGGAAATACCGGTCGGTGAACTGCTCGAACAGGGCCTGACGGATGCGGCTCGTCGCCCCGCCACGGCCCGTGCTGTTCATCGAGATGTAAAGCCCCACACCTTCATCAAGGAAGAGGTGCAGGTTGGAGTGGAACAGGGTCGTGTCCCCGCCATGGCCAATAATGCGGTGGCCATTGCGGTTCTGCTGGTAGAAGCCCAGCAGCATCGAATTGAGCGCAGGCAGCTTGCGGTCCTCGCTCGTGTACATGAGCTCAGCCGTTTCGGGCGATAGCAGACCTTCTGCATTGTTCAGGTAAGCAATCATCAGCCGGCCCATATCGATGCCCGTCGAGGACAGCGATCCTGCGGGGGCGGCCGTCACGATCTCGAAGTCACGCGCCTCTCCATCAGACGCGCGGCGATAACCGCTCGACATCAGGCCTTGCAGGTGTTCGGGCAGAGGCTGGCGCATGCTGGATCGCTCCATGCCCAGCGGCGCGAAGATGCGCGCATCGACATAGTCGTCGAAGGGCTGGCCGGAGACGCGCTCCACCACATAACCCGCCAGCGCGGTTCCGTAGTTGGAATAGGCCGGGACTTCGCCCGCCGGATAGATGGTCGCCGGAATATTGTTGCGCAGGTATTCGCCCAGAGGCGGCAGGCTGTCAGGGTCCTCGGTGATGAGGGAGCGGATCGCCTCTCCCCAGCCTGCGGTATGGGTCAGCACATGACGCAGGGTTATCGGCCGCTCCCGGCCAGTCACCTCGAAATCGAGATAGGTGTTGATATCGGCATCCAGATCGACAAGCCCGTCATCAACGAGCTGCATCACCGCTGTCCAGGTGATGAGCTTGGAGATCGAACCGGGCCGGAAAAGCGTAGCGTCGGGGTCGATGGCGGCGCGGGTTTCAAGGTCCGCATAGCCATAGCCCTTGCTCAGGAGAATCTCTCCGTTCGCAACGACCGTGACAATGGCCCCGGCAAGGTCGCCTTGAGCCAGCGCGTAGGGCATGAAGCCATCAAGCCAGCTTTCAAGGTCCGCGCCATCAATCGGGCCGGATGCGGGTGCGCTCGGCTCTGCCGGCGTTTCGGGCACCGGCAATTGCAGCACTTCGCCTTCAGGCTCAGGCTGATCGGGCACCTGAGCTATAGCCGCTGACAGGGTAAACCCCGCCAGCAGGGCGCCAAGCGCGCCCCGCATCCATTCCTTGACCATCACTTTTCCTTCCCTGTCCGAAAGAGATCGCTCTAGCGGCTGACGCTAAGCACGAGGCCCACTGTACGCGGCTGGAGCAGCGTGCCCATGACAAAGACCGGAACGCCCAGCGCGTTGGTCATGCGCGTGCCGCTGACATAGACATCCTCGTCGGTCAGGTTGCGGACATAACCACGCAGAGCCCATGCGCCGTTGGAAATCTCGCCATTGAGGTCCACCGAGTGGTAGCTGTCGAGCACCATGAAGCTGGCGCTGGCGGGATAGGAGACATTGCGGTCACCCACCCAGCGCACACCGCCGCCGACACGGGCATCCCAGCCGTTCTGGAGCCCCCAGCTATAGTCCGCGGTGACAGAGTAGTTGTACTGCGGTACGCCCGGCAGACGGTCGCCATCAACGCCGTTGAGGGCTGGCGCGTCTGCGGTCAGCACCGAGTCCACCAGGCCGGCATTGAAGCCGAGCCGGAGACCATCCGTGGGTGCGACGACAGCCTGGAGTTCGATACCGCGGCTGCGCGCCGTGTCCCCGTTGACGAGGGCGCTGACGCCGCCCACGGCCTGTGCAAGCTGGATGTCTTCCCAGTCGATCCAGTAGGCGGTGGCCTCAATCAGTGCCCGCCCGTCCCAGAAGTCGGACTTCACGCCCACCTCGTAATTGATCAGACGGTCGGCATCGACCTGCGGCGGGACGCCCAGGAGCGCGACGTTCGGGCCACCGGGACGATAGCCGGTCGCCACACGGCCATAGAGCATGGTCTGGTCAGTCAGATCGAAGGTGGCGTTCAGCATGTAGGTGAAGACGTCTTCGGACGACTCGCCTCTCAGCGTCGTCGTGCCGCCAACCAGCACCCCTTCGGAGATCTGCGCAAAATCCTGCTCGTTGCGGGCAAGGCGCACACCACCGCCAATGGTGAGACGGTCCGTCAGGTCAAAACTCGCATTGCCGAAGATCGCCACCTCCTCATACGCCGATGGCAGGCTGACAATGGCCAGCGGATGCAGGCCGGCAATCAGGTTGCCATTGAAGTCGGCAGCGGAGGCGAATTGCTGGTTGACGCTTTCCTCGTCTGTATAGAAAGCACCCAGAAGCCATTGCAGACGGGTATCGCCTGAGGAGGTCAGGCGGAATTCCTGCGTGACCTTCTCCAGATCGAGGAAGATGTTGAATTCGGACGTGCCTGCAGGCACTGCGCCGCCTGTCAGCAGCGGGAAGATCGAGCCAAAAATCCGCGACGCATCGGTGAACTGATAGTTCTGCGTGTTCGACACGCTGGTGATCGAGGTGAAATCGGCAAAGCCCAGATCCCAGTTCAGGCGCGCCGCATAGTAGCGCTCCCGCTTCTCGAACGGTTCGGCGATGATGTTGCGGGTCGTGCGCGGGCCGTCGAAGGTCTGCAGCGTCACCGGATCGAGATAGACCTGCCCATTATTGGCAGAATCGATATCCTGGAACATGGCCGACAGATTGACCGTGAAATTGGCCGATGGCTGCCAGAAGACCGCCAGACGCCCGCCAGTCTGGCTCAGCTCGTTCTGGTCGTCCTCACCGGTGAAGGTGTTATCGACATAGCCGGGCGTTTCGCGGGTGAAGAGGCTGGCGCTGAAGGCTGCGTTCTCGGCGAGCGGCACGTTCACGCGGATATTGCCGCCATAGCCCAGAGAGCCTGCATCAGCCACCGAGAATATCTCACCTGATGCCTGCGCAGCAAATTCGGACGGGTCGGGCGTGCGCGTGACATAGCGCAGGAGGCCGCCCATGGCGCTCGCGCCATAGAGCGTGCCTTGCGGACCGCGCAGGATTTCCACCCGCTCGATATCGTTGGGGAAGAGGTCCAGCGCGAAGGCCGAGGCGCGCGAATAGTTGGAACTGCCGCCCATCGGGGAATCGTCGACATGGGTACTGACCGTGGCGCCGGGGCCAACAGGCGCAATACCGCGCAGCGTGATGGAGGTCTGGCCCGGGCTGCCGCCGCTGCCGACATTCACGCCAGGCACATAGGCTGCAAAATCGACGAGTGACCCGACGCCGAGGCTGGTGAGACGCTCGCCAGAGACCACGCTGATCGATACCGGAATATCGGTGATGGCCTCTTCGCGCTTCTGCGCGGTCACGGTGATGATGTCGCGCACCTGCGAGACCGGCTGGGCTGCTTCCTCCGCCGAATCTTCCAGTGCCAATGCCGGTGCGCACAGGGCCATCGCCGCCGTGCACAATAGCCCCTTGCGGAGCGTGTGCCTGATCATGTTCATGTCTCCCCTCCTGAACTTTGCGTTCATGGTTGATGGCCGGCCAACCTCCGGATCGGACCTCGGCCAGAATGCCAATTCGGGCAGCCTTGATCCTGATAAGAGAATTGTCAACAAACTTCTCTGATCAGGACATTTTGAATGAGAGCGCATCATGCCACCATGGCCAGCGGTCATTGAGCGCTTTGCAATGACGGGCCGAATGGCTAGCTTGTATATCGCCCGGTCAGAAACGGATTCTCCGATCCGGCCCGCCCCGCAAGTGACGCCCGCTACCGGGCAGGAAGACGCGAATGAGCAAAGCCACTACCGGAACGCAGACGACGCTGGGTCAGGTCATCCGGGCGATTCGCCAGCGCAATGGCTGGACCCTGAAGGAGATGAGCGAGCGTTCGGGCATTCCGCTGTCGACCCTGTCCAAGATCGAGCATGACCGGCTGACGCTTACCTATGACAAGCTGCTGCAATTGAGCGAGCGGCTGAACGTGCCGCTCTCCAGCCTGTTCAGCACCCCGCAGCAGGAAGCGCCGCCCTCGAACGCGGTGACGGGCCGCAGGGCGCGCGGCACGCTGGACGATGCGATGCGGGTGGAAACGCCCAATTACGACTACTTCTACCTGTGCACCGAGCTGCGCAAGAAGAGCATGATCCCGATCTTCACCAAGGTGCGTGCGCGCACGGTGGAGGAGTTTGGCGAGCTTGTCCGCCATGGCGGCGAGGAGTTCATCTTCGTGCTGGAAGGCCGGGTGGAGGTGCACACCGAGTTCTATGATCCGGTCGTGCTGGAGAAGTGGGAATCCTACTATCTCGACAGCTCGATGGGCCACGCCTACCTCGTCGGCGAAGGCTGTGACGAGGCCCTCATCATCGGCGTATGCGGCGGCGATGAACGCGTGGACGTGGAAAGCCTCGTCCACATCGCCGCGAAGTAACCACCAGCAAGCTAGCCAGCCGCCGCTCGGCGCAGATCGTCTTCGACCGCCCATAGACGGTCCTGCCCCCAATGGGCAGGCATGTCGTCCACACGGAAGGCAGGAACACCCCACAGGCCGAGCGCCAGCATCGCCTCACGATTGGCTTCGGCGTCGACGCGCCAGCTTTCATCGGCCAAGGCTGCGTCCATGTCAGCCGCGCTCAGCCCGGCCCTCTCGCATAGCTTCAGAAGGCCTTTTCGCGTTCCGGCATCAATGCCTTCAGCAAACACGCCCTTCAGGAAGGAGCGCGCGAAGGCCGCACCCTTCCCCGACTTCATTGCGTGGAAAGTGACGGCAAGCCCGCGCTCGGCAGGCTTTCCCACAGGATCCGCGATTAGACCGAAGGGCAGGCCCAGCCGCTCCGCCTCGCGCTTGGTATCACGCACGATGTAGAGGCGCTTCGGAGTTGGGACGGGCAGGCCGCGCATCACCATGGGCAGGACAGGGCGCAGGCGTAGCTCTGCCTTGTAGGTCTGTGCCAGTGCCATCAGCCGGTCCATGGCCAGCCATGTGTAAGGGCTGCGCAGTGAGATGAAGGCCTCAAGCACAGGCTGGCGGTTGAGCGCAGCAGGCTGCAGCACCATTTCGCGGCGCGGGACGAAGAGCGGGGCTGTCCAGCCGCATGCCGACATCAGCCGGTCCTCCAGATAGCCCAGCCGGTCGAGGCCCCAATACCACTCGCCCTCAAAGTGGAACATCGCCCCGGAATAATGGCCAAGGCGGGCCCGCAGCTTCGCGCCGCGCTCACGCGCTGCCACCGGATCACCGGTCGGTGCTGGCAACGGGCTGCCCGCAGACCACGCCTCTTCGATAGCTGCCGACATGGCAGAGAAGCTGCGCGCATCGCTAATGCCCGCCAGCGCTGCTTCTGCCGCCCGCGTTTCCGAAGCATCCGGCAAGCGCGAAGGGGGCGGTGTGATCTTCACGCCCCGCGCCAGCGTCTGCGCATCTCTCAATGCCCAGTGGCAAAGCCGCTCAGGATCAGGCGCTGCAGCCTTGTCAGCAGGCGGCACGAGGAAGGGGCGCACCGTGATGTCATAGCTCTCTTCCAGATGGACAAGCGCCCTTGCCGTCAGCCAGGAATACGGGTCGTCGGCCTGATGAAAGTAGTGAACAACCGGCCGCGCACCCGTCACCCGCCGCCTTGCCGCCGCCAGACGCCGCTGGAGCGAGCGGATTGCGGGGCTGGTAATGAGGGCGGGGCCAAGGCTGCGAACGGATGCCATCACGTCACCATATCACGCCCGGCACTGGCGAGTTTGGAAAGGTCAGGCAGAGGCGGAACGCCAAGCCCCGTCAGCACGGCGGGGCGCTTTTCCAGCCGGGATTTCCAGTCATTGAGATGGTCCAGACCGTCGAGAGTCACACCGGCCCAGAAATGGGCAAACACCCACGGGAAACAGGCAATGTCGGCGATGGAGTAATCCTCGCCCGCCAGATAGGGCACCTCGCCCAGCCGGGTATTCATCACCTCATAGAGGCGGCGCGTTTCGCCCTGATAGCGGTCGATGGCGAGGGGAATTTTCTCCGGCAGATAGCGGAAGAAGACATTGGCCTGCCCCTGCATGGGCCCCAGCCCCCCGACCTGCCAGAACAGCCACTGGATCGCCTGCCAGCGCCCGGCCGCATCTGCGGGCAGCAGCCTGCCCGTCTTTTCGGCGAGGTAGAGCAGGATCGCACCGGACTCAAACACCACCTGACCGCCCGCTTCATGATCGATGATAGTCGGGATGCGGCCATTGGGATTGAGCTTCAGATAATCAGGCGCTTTCTGCTCACCCTTCTGCAGCTGCAGGACTTTCACCTCATAAGGCAGGCCCAGCTCCTTCAGAGCGATGGAGATTTTCCAGCCATTGGGCGTCGGCGCGGTGTAAAGATCGATCATGGCTTAATCCTCATAGAGGAAAAGAAGGCCGCGGCTGGCGAGCGCGGCGCGGGCCCGCTTGGCATCGGCTGGCGTCATGGCGGCGATCTCCGCGATAATCGCCTGACGGCTGGCCTCCGCACCCGGGCGGGTGAGGATACGCAGCGGTTTGCCGTTTAGTGAAAACGCGGTCCATTTCTCGCCCGCCTCGACAGCCTTGCGGTTGGCCATCAGGAAATGGCCAAACCCGTCCAGCAGCAGCGGAAAGAGCGGTTCAAGGCTTTCCGGGATGTGATCGCCCGCGCGCCATGTTTCCCCACTATCGACACGGTTCCACGCCTGCTCGGTCCAGCTGAGCAGGCCCGGTGCATGTTTGGCCACAAAGGCTTCTGCCACGCTGTCAGCGGCAAAATGGGCTTTCATGGCACCGAGGATTTTCAGATCCGCCATGGACAGGCGGTCACCAAAGAGGCCCGGCATGGCTGCGTAATGGGCCTCGAGCGTTTTCAGGAAGGCGGCAAACTCGCTGCGCAGCTGCTCCTGATGATCAGGCCCTGCCGACATGACGCCCATCGCCTTGCGGCCCCAGGGCAGGACGAAGTCAGCCACCGCCTGAACGCTGGCCTGCTCATCGGCGGTGAGGTTACGGTCAGAGGGAAGACCGGTGAACCCGCGCGCAATGGCCTGCGCCCCCTCCATTGCGCCCTCGTCTTCCACCCAGCGGAAATGCAGCGCGGCGCGGGTGAACCATTCATCCATCCAGTCATCGAGCACCCGGCAGAGAATGCGCTGGGCCGGGGTGCGCGGGATCACCGCCCTTTCGGGGAAGCGCATGTCGAAGAGCTGAATGATGAAGGTGGAGTCGTGAATGACCCACCCCTCAGGCGTCTCCATGACCGGGATCAGGTGTGTGCCCGAGCGTGCCTCCAGCCGCTCTCGCACATCCACAGATTTGGGCAGCGCCCTGTGGGGGATGCGCATATAGCGCGCGGCTGCCTCCACCATCCGGGTGAAGTAGGAGGGATCAACGCCGTAGATCAGGTATTCACCGGGCAGCATGAAGATGTCCCCTTGAAAGCTTAGCTATGGCGCAGAACGCCATGCTTGATGATGGAGATGAGAACGTCGGCATAGGCGTCCGCCGTGTCAGGCGCGCTGATATCCATGCCGACAAGAGCACGCGAATTGGCAGCCTGCGCGAACGGTCCGATGGCCGCATTGGTTGTCATGACAAAGGCGAAATGGGGATCGATGGCGACAGCCCGGCCTTCCCGCTTCAGCTGGTGGAACGGCTCCAGCGAGAACGCATAGACCGGGCGCAGATAGCGTTCGACCAGCCAGTCATAGCGTGGGCCGCCGGTTATCCCCGCCTGCATCACGAAGCCCGCCAGGTGCGGGATGGAGGCGGAGGTCCGCACCGTCGCGCGTATCTGCGCCTCGATGCGCGCCATCGCGTCGTTCAGGTCTACCTCGGCCACCGCGACCGCGAGCGCTGCGTACATCCGCCCGAACAGGAAATCGGCGACCGCCTCCCAGAGCGCGTCCTTGGTCCCGAAATAGTGGCGGATCAGACCATGAGCGAGCCCGGCATCGTGGGCTATCGCCCGCAGCGAAGCTCCTTCAAATCCGGCCCGGGCAAAATGCGCCGCTGCCATGCTGAGCAATTGCTCGCGCTGGCTGTCCGGCTCGGAATTGGCAGGCCGCCCCGGACGGCGGGGCGCTTCGTCTGCAATGGCGGTCATCTGACCCCGTTTCGAAATTTGCGATGGACAGCCCGTCGCTCATAAATATACAGTCGTATAATAAATCGGCCCGCAGTCAAGATGGGCCTGTCGGGAGGAGAGCCATGCGGATTGGACCTTTTGGGCCACGTAGCCTTGTGGCGCTGGCGCTTGTGCTGGCCGCCGGGCTTGGCAGCTGGTTCGCCTTTGACCGCTATATCGTCTATCTGCCCCGCCTTGTTCAGGACATCCGCGATCCGGTTCGCCCCTTCAGGCCGGTGGAGTGGGAGCGTGGGCCCGAGACAGCCCAGGCGCGCGGCGATCTGCCCAATATCGTCCTCATCGTCGCCGATGATCTGGGCTGGAATGACATCAGCCTGCATGGCGGGCTGGCCGACGGGACGGTGGCGACCCCGAATATCGACAGGCTGGCCCGCGATGGCGTGCAGCTGACACAGGCCTATGCGGCAAGCGCGACCTGCGCACCCTCGCGCGCGGCTCTGATGACAGGGCGCTATCCGACACGCTTTGGCTATGAATTCACCCCTGTCCCCAACGGAATGGGGCGGATCATTGCGCGCATGCAGCGCAACACGCCATCTGATCCGCCTTTCATCTTTCACCCCTCGACCGGCCCCGCCATCGAGTTCGCCGAAATGGCCGTGCCGGGCAGTGAGATCACCATCGCCGAGCTGCTGCGCGAGGCGGGTTATCACAATGTCCATATCGGCAAATGGCACATGGGCGACACCGACGCGTCCCGGCCCAACGCGCAAGGCTTTGACGAGAGCCTGGACCTTGCAGGCCTGCTGTTTGCCCCGTCAGGCGCTCCGGGCGTGGTGGAAGCCCGGCAGGATTTCGATCCGATCGACCAGATGTACTGGATCATCGGCCGGGCTGCGG
>CAZCEG010000079.1:1884-9221 GCA_964497275.1 uncultured Oceanicaulis sp. | reverse complement strand
CGGCACCGACATCCATATCTACAATTATGATGACTGGGCGCAGAAGAACGTGCCCGTGCCCATGGTGGTCGGTCACGAGTTTGGCGGCGTTATCGAGGCGGTGGGCAGCGACGTGACGCGGGTAAAGCCCGGCATGCGCGTTTCCGGCGAGGGCCATGTGGTAGGCGAGAAATCGCGCGCCGTGCGCGCCGGACGCTTCCATCTCGACCCTGAAACGCGCGGCATTGGCGTGAACATGCCCGGTGCCTTTGCCGAATACCTGCGCATCCCCGCCTTCAACGTGGTGCCGCTGCCCGATGATGTGCCGATGGAGATTGCCGCCTTCCTCGACCCGCTGGGCAATGCGGTTCACACCGCGACGGCCTTTGATCTGGTGGGCGAGGACGTGCTGATCACCGGCGCTGGCCCCATCGGCATCATGGCCGCTGCCGTCGCGCGTCATTGCGGCGCGCGCCATATCGTACTGACCGACATCAATCCTGACCGGCTGGAACTTGCTACCCGCGTGGTGCCGAGCGTGCGCCCGGTCAACACCATGAAGGAAGAGCTGCGCGACGTGATGGCGGAGCTGAAAATGACCGAAGGCTTTGATGTGGGCCTCGAAATGAGCGGGGCAGAGCCCGCCTTCAAGCAGATGGTCGATCACATGGTGATGGGCGGCAATATCGCCATGCTGGGCCTGCCCTCAAAGCCGTTCAGCCTTGATATGGGCTCGCTCATCATGCGCGCCATCAATTTCAAGGGCATTTATGGCCGCGAGATGTTCGAGACCTGGCACAAGATGCTGGCCATGCTGCAATCCGGCCTCGATGTCTCCAAGCTGATCACGCACCGCCTGCCCGCGAAGGAATTCCAGACCGGCTTTGACGCGATGCGCTCTGGCAAATCCGGCAAGGTGATCCTCGACTGGCGGGACGCGGCGTGACACCTGCCCAAGCCATCGAAGTCCTGATCGGGGCTTTGGGGCCGGGACTGGTGTTGGGCGGGGTCGCCTTTTTGCTTTGCTTTGCTGTGCTCAGGGCGGGCTTCATCCATGCGGTGCTGGGCAATCGCATGGCATGGAGCGTGAAAATGTTTCCCCTAATCATGGGCAGCTTTTTAGTTTTAGGCGTTGCACCATCCGTACGGCCACTATCGGGACTGGCAGAGTTTGCCGGGGCCGCAATTCTCATCGGTGTGCCCATCGCCTTTCTCATCGGCACCGCAATTCCGGCCGTTCGCCTTGTAGATAGGCCGCGCGCCGATGAAACGGTGTCGCTGAATGCGTGGTGTGCCGCGCTGGCCCTCCCGTTTGTTGGTGCAGCATTTGCCATGTCGGTGGCGATGTAGTTCAGTTGATTTTATCATGACCCACCCCACAGTCCCGCTCGACTTCACCGAACTGCCGCCAGATGAAATGCGGGCGCAGGCGCTGGCCTTTTACGAAGCGATGAAGACGCGGCGCACGGTGAGGGACTTTTCAGACCGGGACGTGCCGCGGGAGATCATTGAGCATGCGATCCTCACCGCTGGCACCGCGCCCAGCGGGGCCAATCATCAGCCCTGGTTCTTCAGCGTTATTGGGCGCGGGGCCTTGCGGACGCCTTTGCGTGAAGCGGCAGAAGCCGAAGAGCGTGCCTTCTATGAAGGCAAGGCGGGGACAGAATGGCTGGAGGCACTCGCCCCGCTGGGCACCGACGCCGACAAGCCGTTTCTGGAAACCGCGCCGTGGCTGATTGCGGTGTTCGCGCAGCGCCGGGGTGGGCCGAAACCCGGTGATAATCGCAAGAATTACTATGTCTCTGAAAGCGTCGGCATTGCCTGCGGGCTGTTGCTGGCGAGCCTGCACACGTCAGGCCTTGCGACGCTGACCCACACGCCCAACCCAATGGGGTTCTTAAGCGAGCTGTGCGGACGCCCGGAGAACGAAAAGCCGGTCATGCTGATCGTCACTGGCTATCCGGCGGATGGTGCGCGCGTGCCCTTGCATGCGTTTCACAAGAAGCCGCTCGACCAGATTTGCGCCTTCATTGGGTAGGCTTAAGCCCTAGCGCAATCGCGGTATCGTCAGGCCGAGCGCGTCGCCCTGACGGGCGATGTCCTTGCGGAAGCGGTATAGCTCGGCCGGGCGGCCGCCCGTGCGCGCTTCAAACCGGCCTGTGCCTTCCACAAAGCCTGCCCTGTCGAGCGCGCGGCGGAAATTCTGCTTGTGCAGGGTGAAGCCGGCAATGCCCTCCACCATGCGCTGCAGCTCTGACAGCGTGAAAGTGTCGCCCATCAGTTCAAACACGATCGGGCGGTATTTCACCTTGCCGCGCAGGCGCGAAATGGCGGTGGCAAGAATACGCCGATGGTCAGACGCCATGATCTGCCCGGTGCCGGGCGCAGCGCTGGTGCGCTCTGACCGGTCGCGGGCGGCCTCGGCGACAAGGCCTGCCTCATAGAGCAGTTCGTAGCGGTCGAGCGCGCGCTCCTCGTTCCAGCTGAGATCATCAAGGCCGAACTGGGTGCGCACGCGCTCCAGACGCGCGGCCCGGCTGCCGGGAGCCCCTGCCTCATCCGCCCAGGAGCGCAGGCGCGGCGCGATCACCTCATCAATGACGGCAGGGCGTCCGTGGCGGTGATCCTCCCACGGGAAGAACTCGCTCCAGCTGGCCCAGCGCGCGCCAATCCCTGTCAGCTCTCGCGCCTCGCGGGCAAGGCCCAGATAGCCGACAGAGATCACCCTCGCGCCCGCTGCGCCCGCAAGGGCAGCGAGCGGGGCTTCACGGCCGCGATCTCCAAAGGTGTATAGCTGCTCGACATAGCCCAGCTCGAAGCCTGTCTGCCCGCGCACCCATTCACGCAGGCCGATCTCGAACGTGCGGTGGGCTTCAGGGTCGAACGCACCAAAGGGCAGGGCCGCCTCTGATGTGGCAAGACCTTGCGTGACGAGCACGCGCGGTTCGCTATCACCGCCCGCCACGATCACGGCATTCAGGCCGACAACGAGGCCGGAGGTGGCGGGTAGGGGGGCTGCTGGCGGGCGGCTCATGGCTCGCCATCCATCGCCGTCAGCAGCGTCTCGAAGCGGGCGATATAGGCCTCCTGCACGATCAGCGCCGGGCGTACCGGCACCTCCACACGCAGGCCCAGTGGCGGCTTGCCGAAGAATTTGCGCGCTTCCTCCACGCTGAAACCGGCCAGCTGCACCGCTTCAAAGAAGGCGCAGAGCCGATCCGCCTTCTTGATCGTGGTCTTCACGTATTTGGGCAGGTGGGCGGGTAGGCCGAAGCGGGCATGCACCGCGCGCTCCAGCCTTGCCTCAAAATCCTTGTAGTCAAAGCCGAGCGCTGTCTTGAAGGGCGAAATCATGTCGCCAATCACGTATTCGGGCGCATCGTGCAGCAGCGCGGCCATGCGCCAGCGCGCAGGCCAGGCCGGTTCCAGCTCGGCGCAGAGCCGCTCCACGATCAGGCTGTGCTCGGCGACCGAAAACGCGTGATCACCCACCGTCTGCCCGTTCCAGCGGGCAACGCGGGCAAGGCCCTGGGCGATATCCTCGATCTCGATATCGAAGGGGGAGGGGTCAAGCAGGTCCAGCCGCCGCCCGGAGAGCATGCGCTGCCAGGCTCTGGGTGCTTCAGATTTACGCGGGCGGGCGGTCATCAGCGTACTCGGTGTCGCAGGAGGCAGACTTGCCCTCCCGGTCTAGCCGGAAATGGCGTAAGTTCAAGCAGGTGCCATCGGACAGGAGAGCACAGGCCATGAACCCGGAACGTATCCTCGTCGCCCTGCAGGGCAATGAATCAGACGATCTGCCGCTCAGCGCAGCAGTTGCGCTCGCACCTGTGGTGCAGGCCGATATCCGCGCGGTGTTCGTGGAGCCTGATCCGGCCAGCTACATGCTGTGGACGGGGCCGGGCGCGGCAGGCGCCTCCGTCGTCACCAGCGCTATTGAAGCCGTACGCGAGGAAGCCGCCAAGGCGGCAGTGGAGGCCGAAAAGCGCTTCAAGCGGCATGTGGCGGCGCTGCCTGACAAGGGCGCTGCCTGTTCCTTCCGGCGCATCACGGACAGTCCTGCAGAAGCCGCCCAGCAGGCAAGGCTGGTGCGCATGCTGGTCGCCTGTCCCAATGCGGCGGCAGGCAAGGGCCAGCTCTCCGGCTTTACTGCAGCGTGTCTGGTGGATGAAGGCTGTCCGCTTTTCGTGCCGCGTGGGGGGGCGATACCGCCAAAGAAAATCTGCGTGGCGTGGGACGGCTCCAAGGAGGCGTCGCGTGCAGCCTTCGCCGCCGAGGCCTTTTTCCGCGAAGGCGTGGAGGTGACGATCCTGCACAGCCCGAAAAACCTTGATTACAACGACCGGGCCGCCGCTGCGCCCAACCGGCGGGCCAACTGGCTGGCCCCGCGCGGCATCAGCGCGAAGTCGGTCGCCATTGATGGCAAGGGCGGGCTTGCCGAAGCGCTGATGGAAGCGGCGGCCGATGCTGACCTTTTGGTGGCGGGGGCCTATGGCCAGTCGCGCCTTGCCCAGTTCATCTTTGGCGGGGTGACGCGCGGGCTTCTTTCCGCCACGGACGGCCCGTCACTTCTGGTCGCGCACTAGTCTCGTCGCGTACTGGCTTCCGATGCAGTCCGCCCATGCCGAGCTTCTGGCCACAGCGCGCCGTCACGCCCGGCTGGCGCACGAGGCTGATGATCTGGTGCAGGACGCGCTTCTGGTCGCGCTGGAGGCGGGCAGGGCGGACTTGAGCCTTGCGGCCAACCGGCGCTGGCTCTCAGGGGTTATCCGCAATCTGGCGCGCATGCAGGCGCGCGGCGCGGCCCGGCGCAAGGCGCGCGAAACCGCCCATCTGGCAGAAGCGTCCCCCGGCGCGGAGGCCGATGAGGACCGGGCGGCGCTGTTCATCTGGGTCAGAAGCCTGCCCCCCTCCTTGCGCGGTGTGGCGGCGCTGGCTCTGACCGGGCATACGCGCGCGGAGATACAGTCTGCCCTGGCGATCAGTGATACCGCGCTGCGCCAGCGTCTGACGGCCCTGAAACGCGCCGCGCAGGCAGGTGGTGTGCGCCCCTCCGTCTTTGCCGCGCTGCTGCCAGCCCTGCCGCACGGGCGCTTGCGGCGCGGCCTTCCGGGGGCGGTTGCCCGGCGCAAGGCGGCCTTCGGCACCTATGATCCGGACGGCAATCTGCTGATTTTTCGCACGCCCGCGCTCACAGATCCGCGATCCCCGGCAACTGAAGCACAGGACGCGGGCGATGGTGCCGCGCGTACCGTGCAAAGGACAACGCCATGATCCCCAAACCGCATGAAGTCGCCATCCTGTTCAACGTCTCCGATATCGAGCGCACGGAGCGCTTCTATCGTGACACGCTGGGCCTTGATGTTTCCCGCCATGAGGGCGCCGAACCGTTCTGGCTGATCGCCAACCTGATCCCCGGCACGCAGCTGATCTTCTTCCAGGTCGACGAGGTGCGCCCCGGCAACACGCCCGTCGTGGTCTTCGACCTGAAGGAAGGCGGTATTGACGATCTCGTCGCGGCGCTCGCCGAGCAGGGGGTGAGCATTGTCACGCCGGTCAGCGAGGCGCCCGGCGGTTGGTCGGCGGACTTTCTGGACCCGGATGGCAACGGGCTTGCCTTCTGGCAGAGGGCGGAAGTTCCCCGTTCGCTAAAAGCCTGAGGCGGTCTGGCAGCGTGGCACTGGCGCGTCAGCGCCGCACCAGTGCCACAGCCAGTTCTGGTTTTCCGGAAAGCCCCGGATGCGGGAAGGGGGCCGGTTCGCCGTCCGGCCATTGCCAGCGCGTGTCAGGAAAGAGCGTGCGCATCGCCGGCAGGCTGCAGCCATAAGGCGGGCCGCCCATCTCCTCTTTCTGCATGAAGAGCGCCAGCAGTACCCCGCCGGGGCGGATCTGCGCATGTGCGCCTGCCTCATAGGCCTCGCGCAGTCTGGGCGGAATGGCGCAAAGGAAGGTCTGCTCCCAATAGAGGTCAAACGGCGTATCCGGGCGGTAGGCGATCGCGTCTCCGGCCTCGAGATGCGCCGATAACTCTGCATCAGCAAAGCGGGCGCGCTGCCACGCAATCGCGGTTGCGGAGAGGTCTATGGCGGTCACGGAAAGGCCCGCCCTTGCCAGCGCGAGCGGCTCCTCACCGCGCCCGCAGCCCGGGACGTAGATGCGGGCGCCCGGCGTCAACAGCCCCATTGCCTGCCAGTGGGCAAAGGCCGGGTGCAGGCCCTTTCGCTCCCACGGCGCGTCATCGGCGCGAAAGCGCGCATCCCAGTCAACGGGCGGGGTGGGTGTGGGCGTGCCGCTCAACGGGTTTCAGCGCTCCGAACTGGCCTGAAGGGCGCTTTCTACAAGGAAGCGCGACCGGGAGAGGCCTGCCTTGCGGGCAGCCCGGTCGATGCGCTCAAGCGCGAACTCATCCACATTGATGTTGATGCGCTTGGGCTTACCCGAGCGCGCCAGCGGCGATACCGGCACGATCACGAAGGCATCGGCGCGGTCTTCTGCCAGCGCAGCGTCTTCCAGCACGGCTTGCAGAGAACGCGCAACAGGAACAGTCCGATTGAAATCCACCAGTGCGTCGAGATGGGCGCGCAGGGCACGTGCCGCGTCGTGAAGAAGCTCGTCCAGTGACGTGCCGCTGGCATAGCATCCCGGCACATCGGGAAAGAACGCGCCAAACACGTCCTCCCCGTCGCGGTGGACGATGGCAATGAACGGGGCAGACATCGTTGTGCTCCTTTTTGATACACAACTTATACACAATAAAGGCCTGTCCGGTCAACGCGGTGGCCAGCTCCAGCCCGCCTGACGGAAAATGGCCCTCAAGGTGCCGATCGGCAGGTCCCGCTTGGGATGAGGCACCGTGACGAGGGTGCTCACGCCCTCCTTGACGAAGGTGTGATGGTCGCCCGTCACCCTCGCGAGACGCCAGCCATCACGTTCGAGGCGCTTGATGATGTCGCGAGACTTCATTGAATAGCCCATCAGCCGATCCTCCCTCTCATGGCGGACAAGGCAAGGACAAACTGGCCACGAAGGGGAGCGCGGCGAAGCAGATGACGCCTCTGGTCAATCATGTCGTCCCGTCATAGAAAGCGCCCAATGCGGGTGTGGCGGAACTGGTAGACGCGCTGGATTTAGGTTCCAGTGGAGCAATCCGTGGAGGTTCGAGTCCTCTCACCCGCACCATTTTCCTCATGCTCAGCCCATCCGGGCTTCGCTCCTCGCTAAAGCTGCGGGCGGCCGGTCGGCCTTGGGGCCCCTGACGGGGTTAGAGAGCCCTTCTGCCCCCGTCAGGGAACGCCAGCTCCTACCTCTCAGGCATGGGTCCCCGGGATCGCTACGCGACCCGAGGATGACAGTGTTTG
>CAZCEG010000079.1:0-1874 GCA_964497275.1 uncultured Oceanicaulis sp. | reverse complement strand
CAGTGTTTGGACCTTAAAGTGTTGCGATGACCGCTCCTGTTGTCATTCTCCGGCGGCGAAGCTGTCCGGGGAACCCATGCCTGCAAGGAACGGGTAGGGTGAGCCTTTCAGACATGGAGTGCACGGATGACGCTGGCGGTCACAGAGCGGGGCGGTCTGACGCTGTGCAAAGGTGCCTCCAATCCCCAACTGGAAAATCGCAGGCAAGGCCCGTTGCACAGGCAATCGGCGCGTGACATAACCCGCGCTCGTTTCGGTATGGGGCCAGGAGCGCTTTTCCGCGCGCTGGTCACGCCGTCAGTTTCCCGGCATGGCCCCTATCCGGCCCCGTCAAGACAAGGCCTTGTTACGCATGAACGTCCAGGAAAAATCCGCCGAAGGTCTCTCGCGCACGTTTGAAGTGGTGGTGCCTGCCGCCGACCTGCAATCGCGTCTGACCGCGAAGATCGAGGAAATCCGCCCGCAGGTGCGCCTGAAGGGCTTCCGTCCCGGCAAGGTGCCCGCCGCCCACATCCGCAAGATGTTCGGTGCGTCGATCATGGGCGACATCCTGCAGGAGATCGTGCCCGAGGCCACCCAGCAGACGCTTGACAGCCGCAAGCTCCGCCCGGCCAGCCAGCCGAGCGTCGAGGTGAAGTCGGACGCGGAAGACGTTCTGAAGAACGGCAAGGATTTCGCCTTCGAAATCAATGTCGAGGTGATGCCGGAGTTCAAGGCTACCGACCCCAAAACGCTGAAGCTGGAGCGCCCGGTCGCCAAGGTCGCCGACGCGCAAGTCAACGAAGCGCTCGAGCGCCTCGCCAAGGACAGCCGCTCTTACGAAGACAAGCCGAAAACCGCGAAATCGGCCAAGGGCGATGTCGTGGTGATCGATTTCGTCGGCAAGATCGATGGCGAAGCCTTCCCCGGCGGCTCGGCCACTGATTCGCGCGTTGCGCTGGGCGATGGCGCGTTCATCCCCGGCTTTGAAGACCAGCTGGTTGGCGTGAAGGTCGGCGATGATGTCGAGATCAAGGTGACCTTCCCGGCCGATTACGGCGCAGCGCACCTCGCTGGCAAGGACGCCGTATTCGAGACCAAGGTGAAGGCCATTCAGGCTCCGCAGGAGAGCAAGATCGATGACGGTCTTGCCGAGCGCCTTGGCCTGTCGGACCTCGATGCCCTGAAGGATGCGCTGACCAAGCGCTTCGAGCAGGAGCACTCGCAAGCCTCCCGCATGAAGCTGAAGCGTCAGCTTCTTGATCAGCTGGATGAAGCCCACAGCGATATCGACCTGCCCGCGCGCATGGTGGAGATGGAGTTCGAGAATATCTGGCGTGAGGTCATGGCCGCCAAGGAAGCGGGCGAGCTGGAAGACGACGACAAGGACAAGTCGGACGACGAGCTGCGCGCCGATTATCTGGGCATCGCCCAGCGCCGCGTGCGTCTTGGCCTCGTGCTCGCTGAGATCGGCCGCGGTGCCAATATCGACGTGACGCAGGAAGAGCTGGCCCGCGCGGTCAACCAGGAAGCCATGCGCTATCCCGGTCAGGAGCGCCAGGTGGTCGAGTATTTCCAGAATAATGCTGGCGCCGTGCAGGCCCTGCGCGCGCCGATCTATGAGGAAAAGGTCGTCGACTACATCATCGAGCTCGCCGAAGTGAAAGACGTCGCGGTTGATCGTGACACGCTCTTTGCCGAGGAAGATGAGGCGCCGGCCAAGAAGCCTGCAGCGAAAAAGCCCGCCGCCAAGAAAGCCCCGGCGAAGAAGGCCGCTGAAAAGGCGGACGACAAGCCGGCTGCTGAGAAGAAGGCTCCGGCCAAAAAAGCTCCGGCCAAGAAGGCTGCTGCCAAGAAAGAGTAGTCTGGGCGGGTTTGCTGATTAGCTCACCCGC
>CAZCEG010000078.1:0-9230 GCA_964497275.1 uncultured Oceanicaulis sp. | reverse complement strand
CTTTAACAATGGGCTGATAACGGAGCCCATGCGGGCGAAAGCAACGTCTTTACCCATCCGTCGATCCTGATCGGCCCCATGCTCACCGCCCAACGCAGCGGAAAAGATTGGTGGAGCCGCCGGGAATCGCACCCGGGTCCGGTCTGGTTATTGCACGCACGTTTATCGCCATAGACCGCCGAAGCGGACGAGATTGAATATAAGACCATCGGGCGTGATATGAAAGGCCATGGCACGGCTTTGCACTTTCATATGTCTGCTGACGGCGTTTGCGCTCGCGCTTGCCGCCTGCACACGGCCCGAGCCGGTGGTAGCTGCCAGCGCGGATGACTGTCAGCTTATCGCCGTCAGCTCCAATGGCTGGCACGCCAATATCTACCTGCCCGCAGACGCCTTTCCCGAAGGCGGCGCAATGCGCAGCACCTTCCCCGAGGCGCGCTGGTTCTCGATCGGCTGGGGCGATGCCGAGGCCTATGTGACCGGCGTGAACCTCGTCAACAGTGTCACCGCCATCGCTTGGCCCACCCCGACCGTCCTGCACGTCGCAGCGCTGCAACGTGACCCGCGCGAGGCCTATCTGAGCGACTATCGCGACGTGGCGCTCTCCGGCGAAGGCCTTGCCCGGCTGGTGGCCGCGCTGGAGGCTGAACTGGCCCTAGAGGCGGCGGGCGCACCGCAGATCGTGGCGGACGGGCTTGATCCGCGCGGCAGCGCTTTTCTGGCCGCTCGCTCGCGCTATCACGCCTTCAACACCTGCAATGTGTGGACGGCAGCGCGCCTTCGCGAAGCGGGCGTCGATGTCGGCTGGACCGGCGGGCATTTACTGCCCGCCAGCCTCCTGAACCGGCTTGAGCGCAGCGCGCTCTCCACCTGCCCGCCCTCCGGGGAGGAAGTCCGCTAGCCGGGCATGCCCGTCATGATGAAAGCATTCAGCTTGTTGCCATCGGGATCGCGGAAATAGGCGGCATAAAAGTTGTCACCGCGAGGGCCGGGCTTGCCTTCGCACGTGCCGCCATGGGCGAGCGCGATGTCATAGAGCCGGTGGACCTGTTCCTTGTCCTTGGCTTCCAGGGCGACCATCACACCATTGCCGACGCTGGCCGCGTTGCCGTCAAACGGCTTGGTGGCGGCGATGCCGGCCGCGCCGCCG
This sequence comes from uncultured Oceanicaulis sp., assembly GCA_964497275.1. Taxonomy (GTDB): domain Bacteria; phylum Pseudomonadota; class Alphaproteobacteria; order Caulobacterales; family Maricaulaceae; genus Glycocaulis. The sequence continues at coordinate 8,080 of CAZCEG010000078.1, read as the reverse complement.
GGCTTGCCCCAGGCCACGAATGTGTCGAACTCCATCATGCGCGGTGTGTCGAGTTCCTTGGCGATGGCGTCATAGAAGGCACACGCCTTTTCAAGGTCGTTGGTGCCGAGCGTTACATATCCGATCATTGAAATATTCCCTATTTGTTCCGGGCGGTCAAAGTGGCATTGGCGCCGCAGGAGCGCAAGCGCGATTTGATGGCCGGAGAATTAAATCCTGTTCATAAGTGCTGATGGCGGGGTTGTGCTGCGGACAGCGCGCCGTTCGAATCGTATCAATGTGCGTCTTGTCCAGACTGGAGCCCCGCCCATGGCCCTTGCCGAGCATCATCCTGCGCAAACCCGCCGCCCCGGCATCGAGGCGGCCTATCTCGATCTGCTGCGTGATGTGATGGCCAATGGCACGCCGTCAGACGACCGCACAGGGGTAGGTACGCGCACGGTGTTTGGCCGCCAGATACGCTGTGATCTGGCCGATGGCTTCCCGCTTCTCACCACCAAGAAGGTGCATTTCCGCTCCATCGCGATTGAACTTCTGTGGTTCATCTAGGGGATGACCAATGTGAAATGGCTGCAGGAGCGCGGCGTTTCCATCTGGGATGAGTGGGCGGACGAGAACGGCGAGCTGGGGCCTGTCTATGGCAAGCAGTGGCGGCGCTGGAGCGCTCCTGACGGGCGCGAGATCGACCAGCTGGCTGACCTTGTGGCGCAGATAAAGGCCAATCCGGCCTCGCGCCGCCTCCTGCTCTCGGCTTGGAATCCGGCCGATGTGCCGTCCATGGCGCTGCCGCCCTGTCATACGCTTTTCCAGTTCCATGTCGCGAACGGTCGCCTCTCGCTGCAGCTTTATCAGCGTAGCGCCGACCTGTTCCTCGGCGTGCCGTTCAATATCGCGAGCTATGCGCTGCTGCTGGCCATGGTGGCGCAGGCGACGGGGCTCAAACCCGGCGAGTTCGTTCACACCTTCGGCGATGCACACATCTACTCAAACCATGTCGAGCAGGTGGAGCGACAGCTCGCCCGCGAGGCGCGACCGCTGCCGACGCTGAAGCTCAATCCCAATGTTACCGATCTCTTTGCATTCGAGTACGAGGATATCGAGATCATCGGCTATGACCCGCATCCGGGCATCTCCGCGCCGGTGGCGGTGTAGGGCAGGGCGATGGAAATTAGAGTATTGAGAATCGCTTATGGAAGACTGCTCGGTATTCGAGAGTTGCTAGTCGGTTGGGAGCGCCCAAATATAGAATCCGAGGTCGCTATATCTATAAATTCAATTATAAATATAATTTCTTCAAGCGGCGTCTCGGAAGCGAGGGATTTAGCCGAGTTTCCAGTTTTGAGGGGGGATAAATTTGATGATTATGTAAGTAAAAATCAGTTGCTTCTTTGCGTTAATCAGGCGATTGCTGTTCTTGAGTATGGTTATGGGGTCAAGGATCAGGTTGTCCAGATCGGGAGCCTGTATAACGCGATAAAAGATAACCAGTTGAGAGATCGGTGCGCTGATTTGTTGGCGTCCGATGACCATTTCGATCGGGTTGTGAATCAGGCTACGTTAGTGCTTGAAGATAGAATAAGAAAGAAGGTCGGTGGATCTGATTTTTCGGGAACGCAGCTTTCAAATAATTTTATTAAAAGTGATCCAATAAAGTCACCTATTGTATTCTCATCAGATGCAGGTGAACAAGAAGGTTACTCTAACCTTTTTAGGGGGGTTTTCCTTGCTTTGCGCAACGGTACACATCATCAAATATCGGACGACTTCTCTCGAGAGGATGCCTTCGTCATCTGCGGATTCATTGACCGTTTGCTGCGAATGCTAGAGGCGGCGTCTTTCAGAGCTGACGTTAAATGATCCCCCTCGCAATCGTCGTCGCCGTTGCGAAGAATGGCGTGATCGGGCGGGGCAATGACCTGCCCTGGCGCATTCCGTCCGACCTGAAAAACTTCAAGGTGACCACGCTTGGAAAGCCGGTCATCATGGGCCGCAAGACGTGGGACAGCCTGCCACGCAAGCCCTTGCCCGGCAGAGCCAATTTCGTCGTGTCGCGGACATCGGCAGCCCTTGAGGGCGCTACCGTCTGCAACACCCCTGAAGACGCCGTCCAGAAAGCCCGTGAGGCTGCGATTGCAAGCGGGGCAGGGGAGGTGTGCCTCATTGGCGGCGCGGCGCTCTACGAGGCGCTCCTGCCGCTGGTAACCCGCATCTATCTGACCGAGGTCGATCTCTCACCAGAGGGGGATGCGCACTTTCCCTCCCTTGATCCGGCGAGCTGGCGAGAGGTCAGCGCGACGGCCTTCGAGCCCCAGCCGGGCGATGATGCGGGCTTTGTGGTGCGGGTGCTGGAGCGGGTGTGACCGCCCGCCGCGCTGCTTTCAGTTCCGGTTTCTCTTGAACCGCCGCACTGATCCGTCCACATACAGTCCGGACTCTCCTTCTACCCCTTACCGTTACGAGGACGTACATGCCCTGGAACGATAACGCAGGCGGCGGCGGGCCCTGGGGCTCCGGCGGCGGACGGCGCGGCAATAACAATAATCAGAACCCGTGGGGCCAAGGCCCGGGCGGCGGTGGTGGCCGGCGTGGTCCCGGCAATGGCTCTGGCGGCGGCGAGCCCGATCTTGAACAATTCATCGCCCAGCTGCAGGCACGCCTGCGCGGCATGTTTGGCGGTGGCAAGGATGGCGGCGGTCCGGGCCTTGGCCTGATCGCGGCGGGCATCTTCTTTGTGTGGCTGGCATGGCCGGGCTCTGCCTGGTACGTGGTCGGCCCGCAACAGGCAGGTGTCGTGCTGCGCTTTGGCGAATATGTCCGCACCACGGGCGCGGGCCTGCAGTTCAAGCTGCCCATGCCCTTCGAGACGGTGCTTCTGCCAGAAGTGACGACCACCAACGAGGTGGCCGTCGGCGCTGTTCCCACCGAAAGCCTGATGCTCACGCGCGACGAGAACATCGTCGATGTCGACTTCGTGGTGCAGTGGCGTGTGGATCTGACCTACCCTGATGGTGTGCGCGACTTCCTGTTCAACGTGCGCGATCCGGAAACGACTGTGAAGGCCGTTGCCGAAAGCGCGATGCGTGAGGTGGTCGGCACTACCAATCTGGAAGCCATGATCACCGAAGGCCGTATAGAAGCGGCCCGCCGGGCGCGCGACATCATCCAGACCACGCTGTCGGATTATCGCTCCGGCATTCAGGTGCTCGAAGTCCAGCTGCGCGAAAGCTCGGCTCCGGCCGGCGTGCTCGACGCGTTCCGCGATGTGGACGCAGCCCGTCAGGACGCTGAACGCCTGGCCCTGCAGGCTCGCTCGCACGCCAACCGGGTGATCCCGGAAGCGCGCGGTGAGGCGGTGCGGCTGCTCGAGGAATCGCGCGGTTACCGCGAACGGGTGATTGCCGAAGCGCAAGGTCAGGCCGATCGCTTCAACTCGATCTATCAGGAATACCGTCAGGCTCCGGACGTGACCCGCCGGCGCATCTATCTGGAAACCATGGAGCAGGTGCTCGGCCGGTCTGACCTGATCATTCTGGAGCAGAGCGGTGGCAACGGGGCCGTGCCTTACCTGCCGCTGGACCAGCTGGGCCGCAATCGCAGCCCCGCCCGCACCCAGACCGGTTCCGCATCCAGCACGGGAGGACGCTGATATGTCCCGTATCATCCTGATTACACTGGGTGTCATCGCTGCCATCGTGGTGGTGGTCGGCCTCTCGGCGACCTACACCGTCAATGAGCGTGAAAGCGCCCTTGTCCTGCGTCTCGGCAATCCGATCTCGGTCATCAACGAGCCGGGCGATGAAGCGCCGGGCCTCCACTTCAAGATGCCGTTCGTTGACGAGGTGGTGTATTTCGACAAGCGCAATGTCGAGTTCAACATGCCGGCGGCAGAGATACTGGCCGCCGAGCAGGGCCGCCTTGTGGTCGATGCCTTCCTGCGTTACCGGGTGGTCAATCCGCTTCGCGTCTTCCAGACGGTGCGCGATGAGCGGGGCTTGCAGCAGCGCCTCGCCGCGATCATGGACGACTCGCTTCGCGGCGTGATCGCCCAGATTCCGCCCAGCGAGGTCATTTCCGGCCAGCGCGCGCAGGTGATGAACCGTATCCGCCTTGCAGTGGAAGCCCAGGTCGCCACGCAAGATCTCGGTATCGAGGTCATCGATGTACGTATCCTGCGCGCTGACCTGCCGCAGCAGATCGCAGACCGCGTGTTCGAACGCATGCGCTCGGAGCGGGAACAGGAAGCTGCCCTGATCCGCGCGCAAGGGGAAGAGCGCGCCCGCGAGATCCGCGCCAATGCGGACCGTGAAGCGGTCGTGATCCTCGCCAATGCCCGCGCGGAAGCCGAACGCATCCGCGGTGAAGGCGATGGCGCGCGTACGGCGATCTTCGCTGAGGCCTACGGGCAGGATGCAGACTTCTTCGCCTTCTACCGCGCCATGCTGGCGTATGATCTGGCGCTGCGTGACAACACGCCGATCATCATCAGCCCGGAATCGGAGTTCTTCTCCTACTTCCAGAGCGAAGCGGGCGCCCGCCGGAACTAGGGCTCCCGGATGCTGGAATGGCTGATCATAGGGCTGGGCGTGGCCATCGTTCTTGAAGGCCTCGCCTATGCCCTGATCCCCTCCACGATGAAAAAGATGGCCGCTCTTGCGGCCGCCTCACCGGCCAGCCAGCTCCGCATTGCGGGGCTGGTTGCCGTTGCGGTGGGGGTCGCCATCGTGGCGCTGATGCGCGGCGGAGGGTGAGGGAGCGGCCCACCTGTGCGAGCGGGGTGTGACGCGGCGAACATCCGGTTAAGGTAAAGACAGTAGAGACCAGACCGCCGGAGTCGCCCATGCGTGCCCTCGTGGCCCTTGCCAGCCTTGCCGCCCTCCTGATCACAGCCCCGCTCAGTGCCCAGCCGCGCGAGGGGTTTGCCGATCTTGCCGATCAGCTTTCACCTGCCGTGGTGAACATTTCGGCGGCTCAGCGCATGCGCCAGCAGGGCTCCATGCCCACCTTCCCGCCGGGTTCACCGCTGGAGCGGTTCAACGATCTTCTGGGCGATAATCCGCGCGTCGCCAACTCGCTCGGCTCCGGCTTCATCATCGATCCGAGCGGCCTTGTGGTCACCAATAACCACGTCATCGACGAGGCCGACGAGGTGGAGGTGGTGTTCACCGATGGCCGCACCTTGCCCGCCGATATCGTCGGCGTCGACCCGGCAACAGACCTTGCCGTGCTGCGCATTCGCGGCGGGTCGGGCCGGTTTCCATCTGTCCGCTTTGGCGATAGCGATGCCACGCGGGTGGGCGACTGGGTGATCGCCATCGGTAACCCGTTCGGGCTTGGCGGCTCGCTCACCGCAGGCGTGATCTCGGCGCGTGGGCGCGAGATTGGCGGGCGCTATGACGACTATCTGCAGACCGATGTGGCGATCAACCGGGGCAATTCGGGCGGTCCGCTCTTCAACATGGATGGCGAGGTTGTCGGCGTGAACACCGCCATCTTCTCCCCGACTGGTGCCAGCGTCGGGATCAGCTTTTCCATCCCCTCCAACATCGCCGCGCCGATCATCCGCCAGCTCTCCGAATTTGGCGAAACGCGCCGCGGCTGGCTGGGCGTGAACGTGCAGGCCGTGACCGCCGATATGGCTGAAGCGCTTGGGCTTTCTGCTCCGCGCGGGGCCATTGTCAGCCGGGTGGATGCCGATGGCCCTGCCTTTACAGCCGGGCTGGAGCGGGGCGATCTGATCCTTGCCTTTGACGGCCAGCCCGTGCCCGATGACCGCCGCCTGCCGCGCATGGTCGCCGATACCGAGATCGGCCGTGTCGTGGATGTCGACATTCTGCGCAGGGGTGAGCCGATGACCCTGCGGGTGGAGGTCGCGCGCCTTGCCGAAAGCGAGGCAGCACCGGCCCGGCCCGTCGGCGCGGACGAGGACATAACCCCGCAAGGGCCTTCTGCCAGAACGGTTTTTGGCCTCACGCTCGCTCCGATCACCGATGCGCTGCGCCGGGTGCACCGCCTGCATCCTGATGCGCGCGGGCTGGTGGTCACGGCGGTGGAGCCGGGCTCGGACGCCGCAGGCAAGGTCCGCGTCGGCGATGTGGTGGAAGAGATTGCCTGGACACAGGTTTCCAGCGTCGAAGAAGCGCGCGAGATCGCCCGGGCGGCAGCGGGTGCCAGCGGATCGCCGGTATTGTTCAGCCTCAACCGGCAGGGCCAGTACATCCTGCAAAGCCTTAGACCATAACGGTTTTTCGTGATGGCACGCCCTGCGGCCATATTGCTTGCCGGGCCGACAGCCTCGGGCAAGACGGCGCTGGCGGTAAAGCTCGCAAAGACAATCGGCGCGGAGATCGTCAACGCCGATTCCATGCAGCTTTATCAAGGGCTTTGCGTTCTCTCCGCACAGCCGTTAGAGGCTGAAAAGGGAGGCGTCCCGCACCATCTCTTCGCCCATGCCGATGCGTCAGAACGCTGGTCGGCGGGGCGCTGGGCAGAGGCCGCTCTGGCGGCTTTATCCACCATAAATGCGCGGGGCCGAAGCGCAGTTTTCGTAGGTGGTACAGGGCTTTACTTCAAGGTCTTGACGCAAGGTCTCGCCCCTGTATCCGCCATACCCCCTGAAGTGCGCCAAAACACGTCTGAACTGGCCAAAAAAGGGTATGAGGCACTGCGAAAAACAGCAAATCGGCTCGATTCCGTCGGGACGGCCAAAATCAGGCCCGGAGACACCCAGCGTCTGATCCGCCTGATCGAGGTGGTGACCACCACCGGACGCACCATGGCGGAGGTTCACGCTGACACCCGCCCGCTTCTGCCCGAAGGCAGCTGGACCGGTTTCGTGCTGCAGCCGGACCGGGCAGAGCTCTACTCCCGGATCGAGGCGCGCTTTGATGCGATGATGGCGGCGGGTGCGCTGGAAGAGGCGAGGGCGCTGCATGGCCGCGGGCTCGACCGCAATCTGCCCGCCATGAAGGCGGTGGGCCTGCGCCCGCTTCTGGCTCATCTTGATGGCGAGATGACGCTGGAGGAGGCGATCCTGCAGGGCAAGACGGACTCGCGCCGCTATGCCAAGCGCCAGTTTACCTGGTTTGCCAACCAGCATGGCGGCTGGCCGCGCCTGCCTGCGGATGATCCTGACGCGGCGCTTCAGATAATGTTGCAAACGATTGAAAAGGAAGGCTGATGCAAGGCGCGCTCTATGAAGCCGATATCGACATGGCCCCGCTTCACCGGCGGCAACTCGCGATTCTCGGCTATGGCAATCACGGGCGCAGCCACGCGCTGAACCTGCGTGATTACGGCGTGAAGGACATCCTCATCGCCCTGCGTGATGGCTCGCCCAGTCGCGCGAAGGCGCAAGATGACGGGTTTGAAGTGGTGAGCCTTGGCGAGGCGGCCGCCCGCGCCGATCTCATCTCGCTTCTGGCAGCCGACGAGGCGCACGGCGCGATCTGGAACGATCATATCGCGCCAAACCGCAAGGCCGGGCAGGGGCTTATCCTCTGCCACGGCTTCTCCATCGAATATGGCCTCATCACCCCGCCCGCCGATTGCGACGTGATCCTGGCGGCTGCCAAGGGCCCCGGCGGCGCGGTGCGGGAAAGCTATCTCAAAGGGGGCGGGCTCGTGGGTTTTCGCGCCGTCCATCAGGATGCCTCAGGCGAGGCGGACGCCATCGCGCTCGCTTACCTCAATGGCCTTGGCTGCGGGCGTGCAGGCATTGGCGAGACGACATTCCGCGAGGAGGCGCTCGCCGATATTCTGGGCGAGCAGGCGGTGCTGGTTGGCGGCATGTGCGCTCTGGCGCGCGAGGGTTATGAGGCGCTGATCCGCGCCGGGATCAGCCCCGTCATGGCCTATATCGACACCGTCCATGAGCTCAAATACATCGCCGAACTGATCCACACGCGCGGCATTGCGGGCATGTATGCGGCCATCTCCGACACGGCGGAGTTTGGCGCGCATGGCGTGGAGGCACGCATCGGCGAGGCCGTCCGGCCGGTCTTCGATGACATCGTGGAGGACGTGACCAGCGGAGACTTTGCCCGCCGGTGGGTTGCCGATTTCGAGAAAGACCGCGCCGGCC
>CAZCEG010000077.1:0-9243 GCA_964497275.1 uncultured Oceanicaulis sp. | reverse complement strand
GGGTCCCAAGCGCCGCTCGCGCCCTGTGGCCATCATCAATTACCGCACCAATAGCTGGACGCGCACGCATGGCGAAGCGAGCACCCTGCTCTCCAAGGCAGGTGTGGCGCGCAACGCCAACTGGCTCCTGACCATGCTCGCCTTCGTGCTGGTGGCAGGCGTGATCGTATGGCCGCAGCTGGTGGCCATGCTCGCCATTCTGGCGCCGGGCCTTGCCGCAGGCCTGCCCGTATTTGATGTCTTCGCGCTGATGGCCAGCCTGCAGCCGGGTCTCGCCGAAGCCCGCCTGTCTGCACTGGCGCCTGGCCTCGCCGATGTGCTCGCCAACGCCCTGCCCCAGCTTGCGGGAGCGGAGGGCGCCGCGATCTTCGCGCTCGGCGTGACGGGCGGCCTGCTGGTCGCTTTTGGTGCCCGCTCCTGGCGGTTTGTCTGGGTGCCGGTGTTCATTATCGGCCTGCTGGCTGGCTCTGTTGCCATCGCCGGACCGGACGTGGCGCTGGTGCCCGCCCTGCTGGCACTTCTGGGTTCGGCAATTTTCTTCATGCTGGGCGGGCTTATCAATCGCTGGCGTGACAGTGTGCGGCTGGAGGCGCGTGTGGCGCGCCTTGCTGACCATGTTCTGCGTCATCCGCCGCAGGAGATGGTGTCCCGGCGCGAGCCCGCACCTGCCTTGTCTGATACGGACGTGCCGGTGGAAGAGGCCATCGAAGAGAACCCGCCGCGGGACGAGACCCCTGTTGTTACCGCTGCTGGCGTTGCCGCCATTGGCGCAGCTGCCATCTCCGCGCGTTCGACGGGTGAGCCGGATGCGTCCGGGGCTGAAATTACAGGCGGTGAGGCGGAAGCCGCGCCAGTAGCCGATGACGATGTCGATAACGTGGTCGATGACGATGTCGATGCCCGGGCTGACGATCTGCCGGACCTTCCGGACGCGGCCGAGGCTGTTGGCGAAACAACCACTCAGACCGAAGACCCCCGCCATGAAGCACGCTCCATGGACATTCCGCCGCCTCCGCCCATGCCGGCGGCCCAAAGCGGCGACGCCCCTGAGGGCGTGCAGGACAAGGCCGATCATCCGGTCAATCGCGATGCCGATGGCGAGGCCGCCTCGGCGACGGGCGATCACATCACGGACGCCTCTGCGGAGCCTTCTGAAAGCCCGCAGCTTTCCGAGGAAGGTGATGAGCTCGCCGGGGTCAGTGATGCGTTCGGCGGGAACGCCGTGAGCGATGAGGGTGAGGTGCGCTAGCCGCGCCTTGCCTACTCGCTTTCTTCAAAGCCGGATTCGACCAGCGCTTTCAGCGCGTTGAGCGCTTCTTGCGCCTCGTGTCCGCTTGCGCAGATGGCAATGCGCGTGCCTGGCCCTGCACCGAGCATGAGAAGGTCCATGATGGACTGGCCGTCAACGGCCTCCTGATCGCGCTCCACCTCGATCTGGGCATCGAATGCGCGGGCCAGGCCGACAAATTTTGCGGCGGCGCGGGCGTGCAGGCCGCGCTTGTTGATGATCACCACCTCACAGCGCGCTTCGCTCACGACAATCCGTCAATCAGGTGGGAGCCAACGGTGATATAGCGCCGTCCGGCGCTGGAGGCATTGGAGGCAAGGTCGGACAGGCTGAGCCGCGTGCGCGCCTCTGCCAGCGTGATCATCATGGGCAGGTTCGCGCCCGCAATCACCTCGACCCGGCTCTTCTCGAGCAGCGACATGGAGAGGTTGGAGGGGGTGCCGCCGAAAATATCGGTGACGATGATCACGCCATCACCCTCATCAGCGGTCTTTACCGCCGCGCGGATATCGGCGCGGCGCTGCTCCATGTCGTCATCGGCTCCTATCGACACGGGGATGCAGGCCTTGAGCTTGCCGACAACATGCTCGGTGGCCGCCACCAGCTCCTGGGCAAGCTGTCCATGCGTGACGATGACAAGACCGATCATGAAGGCTTTCGAGGGGCTGGAGAGTCAGGCGAGCGGGTATGTAAACCTGCATTTGACCTGCGGGGAAGGGGTTTGTCGGCAGGAAAGCAACAGGCGTGTCAATCAGGACACGGATGGCAGTTCCACCACGAAGCGGGCGCCGCTCCCTTCCGGGTGCCGGTTTTCGGCATGGATGGTTCCGCCATGGGCGCTGACGATCTGGCGGACGATGGCAAGGCCGAGCCCCGAATGGGTGCCGAACGCCGCTCCGGCCGGGCGCTGGGTATAAAAACGCTGGAAGATCGTTTCGAGCGCTTCGGGCGGAATGCCCGGTCCCTCGTCTTCCACCGTGACCAGAAGGCGGCCGCGCGCTCCGCCGGCGCGCCGGACAGTCAGCCGCACAGTTCCGCCCTGCGGTGAAAAGGTCAGCGCATTGTCGATGAGATTGGTGAAAACCCGGCCCAGCGGCTCTTCCCGGCCCAGCACCATCGCGCCGGGGTCGGCATCAAGCACCAGCTGGCGCTCCCCGCACCGCTCCCCATCAACATAGACCCGGATGATGTCACGCAGCAGGCGGGCGAGATCCACCGGGCCGACGCTGTCGCGCGCCAGCTCCGCATCAAGGCGCGAGGCGTTGGAGATATCGGTGATGAGCCGGTCGAGCCGCCCGACATCCTTCTGGATCAGGGCGACCAGACGCTCGCGCGCGGCGGCGTCCTTTGCCTTCACCAGCACCTCTGCCGCAGACCGGATCGAGGTGAGCGGGTTCTTGATCTCGTGGGCGACGTCGGCGGCGAAGCTCTCGATGGCGTCCAGCCGGTCATAGAGCGCGTCGGTCATCGCCCGGAAGGCCTGCTCCAGATCGCCGATCTCGTCCTTGCGCCGGGAGAAATCCGGCATCGGAACGCGCCGCCCCCCCGCCAGCTGTACCGACCGGGCTGCATCGGAGAGGCGCTTGACCGGGCCTGCAATGCGCACCGCCAGCAGAGCGCCGAAGGCCACGATGATGAGCGCTGCAAACCCCAGATAGGGCAGGATGGCCAGCCTGTCGGCCGCGATCAGCGCATCGTAATCATAGGATTCGTAGGTGACAGAGCCGACCACGGTCTGCACCGGCGCAATGGGCAGGGTAACCGAGACCACCCTTTCGCCCTGCGGCCCGCGCCGGATCCCGGCCACCGGATCGCCGGTTGTCTGGGCAAGGCCTATCTCCTCGGCAAGGCTGCGCTCGCGCGCATCACGCTCGGCCTCTGACAGGAAGAAGCCGCCAATGAAGTCGCGAAGTCCGCGCCAGCTTCCCGTCAGCGCGCCGCCAAGATCGCGCTGGCCAGGTGGCGGCAGAAGCTCGACGCTGACCCTGCCTGCGCTCAGATAGCTGTCCGCGGCAAGGCGGCCATCCCTGTCATATATCAGGGCGCGCGTGCCCGCTGGCACGTATAGCCGGGCAAGCACTTCTGCGGCGAGACGGGTGTTGAGGATCGGCTCCGGCGCGCCTTCCACCGCGGTTTCGGTGATGACATTGCGGATGATGTCGGCCTGGGAGGTGAGCGAGTCCACCTTCGCATCGATAAGGCCGGTACGGTTTTCGGTGAGCGCCAGCGTGCCAAGCGCCAGAAAGCCGAGCGCGACGAGGTTGGCCGTCAGAATGCCCAGCGCGAGCCGCGAGAACAGCGCACGGCGAAGCACGGCGCGCAGCCCGGCGAGCCGGGTCCGCAGCGGCGCGAAACGCCTCTTCAGCGCCTCACGCCTCCTTGTAGCGGTATCCGACGCCATAAAGGGTCTCGATCCCGTCAAAGCTGTCATCAACACCGCGGAATTTCTTGCGGATACGCTTGATGTGGCTGTCGATCGTGCGGTCATCGACATAGACCTGATCGTCATAGGCCGCGTCCATGAGGTTATCGCGGCTCTTCACATAACCCGGCCGGTTGGCCCGCGCCTGCAGGATCAGGAACTCGGTCACCGTCAGGCGCACCGGCTTGCCGTTCCACAGACAGGCATGGCGGTTCGGATCGAGGGTCAGCGATCCGCGCACCAGCGCCTTCTGGTCGCTTTCACCGGGTGGCGGTTCGGCCCCTTCGGGCTGCGCCCGGCGCAGGACTGCCTTGATACGCTTTGCCAGAAGCTGATGGGAGAAGGGCTTGGCGATGTAATCGTCCGCGCCGAGATCAAGGCCCAGTGCCTCGTCAAACTCGCCATCCTTGGAGGTGAGGAAGATCACCGGCAGGTTGGAGCTCTGACGCACCTTGCGCAGCAGTTCCAGCCCGTCCATGCGCGGCATCTTGATGTCGAAAATGGCGAGGTCCGGCGGCATGTCCACCAGCTCGCTCAACGCTTCAACACCGTCGGTGAAGGTGCGCACCGTATAGCCCTCCCCCTCAAGGAAGATGGACACCGTGGTCAGGATGTTCTCGTCATCATCGACAAGCGCTATTTCGGTCATGCGGGCAGGCCCTTGCGGCGGATAATCATTGTTGGCTTTCAGCCTACAGTGCGCCGCGCCATCGGCAAGCGTCTTGATGGGTGCCCGGTTACGCCCGGTTAAGCATGTCAGGTCAAAGCTGCACGCCGGTATAACCGGAAGGCATGTGCCATGGCGTCTGGCGACGTCCATTTCGAGGTCTTTTTCAAGAAGCACCCCAAGGCCGAATGGGTGCTGATCGAGGCGCTGAAAGAGCGCGGCGATGCGATCACCCTTGCCGATCGTCTGGCGGCCAAGTCGCCGCGTGGCTCGGCGCGCGTGGCGCGTGAAACCTGGAATGCGGCGTCGGGCACGTTCAGCTCGGTTACCATTCACGAGGTGGGTGAGGAGCGTTTCGCCAATCCGAAAGAAAAGACCGGCGAAGCCAAGCTGCCGTGCGTGACGCCGGATGATCTGGAAGGGCCGCTCGCGCGCGAGACGACGCGCAGGGTGCTGGCCCAGTGGTTGGAACGCCAGGAAGTGTGTCCGCTGGAGCTGATGTACCGGCCGGACCTGATCGAGGCACTGGATGCCTGCGAAAGCGATCTCCAGCACGCCATCCAGAAAGTGGCCGTCGCCCGCGCGCAGAACTCCGACGCCTCGGTGCACGCCTATGTGCGCCTTTTGACCGAGCTGGTGGAAAAGGGCATCGAGAAATCGCGCAAGGAGGCGCGCCGCAAGCCCTCAGACCCGGCCAATGCCAGCTTTTCGGAACTCACCGCGCGCATCTTTGCCGAAGGCAGCGCCGAGAAGCGTCTGCGCCGCGCCATTGCCGAGCGTCTCGCCAATGCTTCCGGGATGGCGAAGAAGGCCGAGATGCTGCTCGACTTTCATGATGATCTGCCGGACGAACCGGAAGCGCGGGCCTTCGCAGCCAGGGAGGCGGACGCCTTCCTTGCCGAAATGCTCTCCTTCGACAGGGCGCTGACGCAGATTATCGGGCAGAGCCGGGATCTGGGCGGGCATGTCGAGCGGCTGACCAGTGTTTTTGCCGGGTCTCAGACCCATGACAGCATGGTGCGCGCGCCGGAGCCCGCAAAGCGGCTGGCCGCCAAGTTCGCCGAGCGGCAATTGCCGGAGAGCAAGGGCGAGATTGCGCGGCGCGTGCTCGATGCCCTGCGCCAGCCCAAGCGCTTCAAGCCCGATGATGTGCTCGCCGAGATCAAGCTGGCGCGAAACCTTGCCCAGCGCCTGATCGCGGCCTCTGGCGAACATCTGAATCCTGAGGCGCTGGTGGAAGCCTTTACCGTCCGTTCGGCGCGCCTGCTCTCACCTGAAACGGTGGAGGAGGCGCTGAAAGATGCCGCGAGCCCGCCCGAACAGATCGAGCGCCTGCTGGCAATGGAAGACAATCTTGTCGGCGAGCAGAACAAGATCAAGCTCGCCTCCTATGTGCGCGGGCGGTTGAAAATGCCGGCCTGCGAAAGCTGGTTCCGCGCCGGACCGGGCAAGCCTTTCGAGCGGCTGGCGACACTGACCGCGCTGCAAAAGCGCGTGGCGCGCAGCACGTTTCCCGATGATGCAAAGTTTGAGACGCTGGAAGTGTTTGACGCGCTCGGCATGGCGATGATCCACGAGCATCAGCTGTTTGACCGGATCACCGCCTCCAGCCTCCCGGTCCTCGACAAGGCCTCAGGCCTGTTGCGTCTGGCTGCGCAAGGCGTGCTGCCCGCGGGGCGCTGCCAGCAGGATGCGCAGGCGCGCGCCATGCGATTGCTGGCCTCCGAAATGGGCAGGGCAGAAGCGCGCTCGCCCGAAGGCCCGTCCAAGCTGCAGGTCCTGCAAGGGCTTCTGGCCAGCATTCCGCCAGCCCCGGTGCGTCCTGTGCCCAACATGCCTGACGGTGTGATGGCCGACGGCCCGGATCCGGCTGAAGCCGGTCAGCCCGCGAACTAGTCCAGCCCGCCGAGCGCCCGCAGATAGGCCCAGGAATAGATGCCGCTATCATGGCCGTCATCGAAGGTCAGGCGCACCGCGTAGCGCCCGGCCGGTTCAGCAGCGATCACCTGCACATCCGCTTTCCCGGTGACGGTCTTCTTCTGGTGGGGCCCGTGCCCCTGCACCTCGGCAGACGGGCTTTCCACGCGTAAGAGTTCATAGGGCAGGCGCACGGCGCTGCCATCATCAAAGTCGACATGCAGCGCCTTGTCAGAGGCCTTGAAGGTCAGCCTGACCGGCCAAGGATCGGCATGGGCGGCCCGGTCAGCCATCAAGCTGGCGCGCCTCCTCGGGCAGCATGACCGGCACGCCTTCGCGCACCGGATAGGCAAGGCCCGCCGATTTCGAGATCAGTTCGCCGCGCTCGCGGTCGTACTCCAGCCGCCCGCGCGTGACAGGGCAGACGAGAATTTCCAGAAGCTTCGGATCAACTTCCGAAGACCGGCGCGGATTGGGCGTGGCAGCTGGTTTGTCGCTCATGAGCTCTGCTTTATGGCAAGGCGGGCCGCTTGCGCAAGCGGCTCGCCCGCTCCCGATATCAGTGCAGCTGGCTGGGGCGGCTGTCCGGCCCGGTCTTTTCCAGTGCCGCCGTCATCATGCCGGACAGCAGGCGCTGCCGGGCCAGCATGTCGCGCGCCTCCAGAAGCGCCTGTTTGGAGGCGGCATCGAACGGGCAAGCCATGGCAACCTTGCCGATGATGGCGGCCAGCGGTGCCCGCTGAATCGAATCCCAGTCGGCATCAATGCCGGTTTCGTCGAAAAACTGCCTCAGAAGCCCCAGGAAGCTCGTCCGGCCCTGTTCGGCCCCACCGCTCAAGCCAGCATCGAAATCGGCCCTGAAGGGCGAATAATCGGCCTTTGCGACGCGGTAGGGCGTGAGGGTGTCGGCTTCCGCCGACATCATGAAGCGGGTAACGCCCTTGACCACGATCAGATAGCGCCCGTCGCCCGTCTCGCTGAAGGTGGCGATCTTGCCCGCTGTGCCGACGCTTTCAAGATCAGGGCGCTCGCGCGGCCCGGTGGCGCGCGGCTGGATCATCCCCAGCCAGCCGCCCGCCGCCATGACGTCATCGATCATGTTGAGATAGCGCGGCTCGAAAACATTCAGAGGCAGTGCTTCGCCCGGCAGCAATATGCAGCCGCGAATGGGAAAAACGGGTATGGTGGCGGGTGGATCACCGGCGCGGGTCATCTCACACTCCTTGAGGTATCTGCGCGTCCTGTCCCTGAGCAGATTACATAGTCTGGCGCGCCGGTGCGGCCAGCTAGCTGAACAGGATGGATGACAGGCGCTTGCGCCCTGCCTTTGTCAGCTCCGATGTCTGACCGGCAGCATCAAACACCCGCAGGAGAAGCTGGCGGGCTGCGCCTTCATGAAACTCGCGGTCGAGGGCAATGCTCTCCAGAAGCTGGTCAGCCGCGCCCTGTAGATCGCCTGATCCGATGAGCGCGCGGGCCAGCTCATAGCGCAGGCCCGGATCGCGCCCGCCGGCCTTCTCCAGCCTGCGGGCCAGCTCGCCCACGTCGCCCGCGTTCTCGGCCTCGGACGCGAGCTCCAGCGCAGCGCGCACACCCGCAATCGCCGGATCAGTCTTCTTGCCTTCAGGGACGGCAGACAGAATGCCTTCGGCCCCTTCCCGGTCGCCTTGTGCCAGATAGACGCGCGCCATGCCGCCAATCGCGCGGGCATTTTCAGGGTCGGCCTGCAACACACCGGCAAAGTCCTGCGCTGCGCCGCCAACATCACCCTTCGACAGAGCTGTTTCAGCGCGGTCCAGAAGCTCATCAAGGGCGGCCGTGTCGATCTCGCCGCTGACGCGGGCGATGAAGTCCTTCACCTGGCTCTCGGGCAGCGCGCCCATGAAGCCGTCCACCGGCTGGCCGTTCACGAAGGCGATCACCGCCGGAATGGACTGAATGCGCAGCTGACCTGCAATGCCGGGGTTCTCGTCGATATTGATCTTTACGAGCTTCACCTTGCCGCCCGCCGCGTTCACCGCTTTTTCGATGACGGGGCCCAGCTGGCGGCACGGGCCACACCAGGGCGCCCAGAAGTCCACCAGCACCGGCACCTGCTTGGACGGCTCGACAACATCTTCCATGAAGCTGCGGTCGGTGCCGTCCTTTACCAGCCCTGAGGCAGGCTTGGGGGCAGGTGCGGCCTGATTGCCGGAACCGAAAATCTGCATGGCTCTGATCCTTCATGTCCGGCCATTGCGGGGCCGGGAGACATATTTCGCCCATAGGTGGACCGGCAGGGCGCGCCCTGCAAGTGGTCACGCCTCCTCAGAGCTGAAATCCATGATCTCCGGCTTGCGCCCCAGCGCGGCGAGGAAGGCCAGCAATCCGTCGCGCGAGATCGATGTGGTGGCATCATTCTTCATCGGGTGAAAGTTCACCGTCTCATGCGCCATCAGGGCCGCATCGAGGATGAAGCGCACGCGGCGCTGCGGGTCGTTGATCAGGGCAAACGCCGTCACCGAACCCGGCGTGACGCCGAGCGCATCAACCAGTCTTTCTGCCGAGCCAAACGACAATCGCCCGCAGCCCAGCCTCTCATGCAGGCGTTTCAGCTCGATCCGGGTGGAATGCTCGGCGGAAATCAGGATCAGATTATCCTTTTTGTCCTTCAGGAACAGGTTCTTGGTATGGCCGCCGGGGATGTCGAGCTTGATCTCCTCGCTCTCGGCAACGGTGAAGACAGGCGCGTGATCGTGGGTGGTGTGATCAATGCCGAGCGCGCTGAGAAAGCCCAGCAGGCCGTCGCGGCTGACCGGCGGGGCGGGAAGGGGTGTGGTCGTGTCCATGGCCTCCTACCTGCCCAAGCCGATCACAAGGTGCAAGCCTTTGCAGCGCCGCGCATACAGGGTATTGCCAAATCTTCAGCGATGCGCGATATACCGCGCCCTCTGGCCCCCGTGGCCAGCC
>CAZCEG010000076.1:0-9309 GCA_964497275.1 uncultured Oceanicaulis sp. | reverse complement strand
CTCCACCGTTTCAAGATCGGCAAGATTGGCGCGCGCCACCGCCCGTGCCGAACCAAAATGCTTGAGCAGAGCCGCCCGGCGCGACGCCCCGATCCCGGCAATGTCATCAAGCGGATTATCGCGCAGGGAGCGAGTGCGCGCGGCGCGATGGCCGGTAATGGCAAAGCGGTGCGCCTCGTCGCGCAGGCGCTGGAGATAGTAGAGCACAGGGTCATTGGCCGGCAGGCGGAAGGGCGCCTTGCCATGCATGTAGAAATCTTCCCGGCCCGCATTCCTGTCCGGCCCCTTGGCGATGGCGGCGAGCGGGATGTCTGTCATGCCCAGCTCTTCCATCACGGCTCTGGCGGCGGAAAGCTGGCCCTTGCCGCCATCGACCAGCACAAGGTCCGGCACAGGCGCGCCGTCCTCGCGTTCCTTTGCAAGGCGTACAAAGTGGCGGCGCAACATGGCGGCCATCATGGCAAAATCGTCGTTCGTTGCGGCATCGCCGCCCTTCATGTTGAAGCGGCGATACTGGGCTTTCTCAAACCCTTCCGGGCCTGCCACGATCATGGCGCCCAGCGCATTGGAGCCCTGTATGTGGGAGTTGTCATAGACCTCTATCCGCTCCGGGCGCGCTTCAAGCCCGAACACCCGCGCCACGCCATCAAGAAGCTGGGCCTGGCTTTTGGACTCTGCCAGCGTGCGCCCCAGCGCCTCGCGCGCATTGGTCATCGCCTGATCGACAAGCTGCGTCTTGCCGCCGCGCTGGGGCTTGCGGATCTCCACCGCATGACCCGCCCGCAAGGACAAGGCCTCAGCCAGCAGTTCAGACTGTTCTGGCGCATGAGAGACAAGGATCAGCGCAGGCGCAGGCTTGTCCTCATAGAATTGCGCAATGAAGGCAGCCAGCACTTCAGAAGGACCTGCATCGGCCTCATGGCGCGGATAGAAGGCGCGGTTGCCCCAGTTCTGGCCCGCGCGGAAAAAGAATATCTGCACGCAGCTCTTCCCGCCCTCCTGATGGACGGCGATTACATCGGCTTCCTCGATACCGTCAGGATTGATGCCCTGGCTGGTGGTGACGGCGGCAATCGCGCGCAGGCGATCGCGCAACCTTGCCGCACGCTCAAAATCCAGCGCCTCGGAGGCTGCCTCCATGTCGGCCTGCAGGCGTTCACGCAAGGCACCTGAGCGCCCGCGCAGGAACTCGCGCGCTTCCAGCACCAGCTCGCCATAACGCTCCTTGCTGATCAGATCGACGCAAGGCCCCGCGCAACGCTTGATCTGGTAGAGCATGCAAGGACGCGTGCGCGCCTCATACACGCTGTCTGTGCAGGTGCGCAGCAGAAACGCCTTCTGCAGGGTGTTGAGCGTGTTGTTCACCGCACCGGCCGATGCAAACGGCCCGAAATAATCGCCCTTCATCTTGCGCGCACCGCGATGCTTCATCAGCTGGGCTGCGGCGTGCTCGGTGCGGATTAGGATGTAAGGGAAGGATTTGTCATCGCGCAAAATGATGTTGAAGCGGGGCTTCAACCGCTTGATCAGATTGGCTTCCAGCAGCAGAGCCTCGGTCTCGGTCGCGGTAACGACGAACTCCATGCTGGCTGTCAGCGCGATCATCAGCGCGATGCGGTTATTGTGCCCGCCGGACTTGGCGTAGTTGGACACGCGCGATTTCAGCTGGCGGGCCTTGCCGACATAGAGCACCTCGCCATCGGCGCCATACATGCGATAGACGCCCGGCTTCATCGGCAGGCGCTTTACGTAGTCGGCAATCACCTCCGGCCCTGTGCGCCCTGCCTGAAGCGCGGCAGGTGCCGTCAGCTCGGCAGACATTTCGGGCGGGGCATCGGGTTTTTCAGCGCGGGCCATGCGCCAAGAGATAGGAGAGAATCGCGGCGGCGTCAGCGCCAGCGTTCATAACTGACACCGACAGAGGCTGCGTCCTCCAGCGCCGTCAGCTTGTCCACCTCAAGCTTCAGCCGGGTGATGCGGGCATCGCGAAACAGCGTGTTGGCGATTTCCTGCACGAGGTCTTCCAGCAGTTCATGATGGCGCGCGGCCACCACCTGACGCACCGTCTCGGCGAGCGCGGCATAGTTCACGGCGTGGCCCAGATCAGCGCCGGGCGCGACCGCCTCGCTCGACACTTCCGCCTCCAGCGACACGGTAATGGGCTGGGTGCGGCCATGCTCGCTCGCATAGACGCCCACCATCGCATCAAGGCGCAGCTTCTCCACCCGCACGCTCAGACGCTCCCCTGAGAGGGCAGGTTCGGCGCGTGGCGCACGGGCCACCTCAGCGGGGGCAAGCGTCGGTTTCATTCAAAAATTCCCTGATGACGGCAGGCGAAGCGGGGGCTCAGACGAGCTCACGTACCACTTCATAGCCCAGAGAGGGGCGCGCGACCGACACTTTTCTCAGCCGCGGCCAGTGCGGCTTCAGCCGGCGGGCCACAAAATCGGCTATCGCCTCCATGGACGGACCCGACAGCCCCTCCACCTCATTGAGAAGCGCATGGTCCAGCGGCGCGGCGGCAGCGATGAGGTCATCACGCAGCCGGTCGAGATCTTCCACGCCCGGCTCTGCCTCCACCCAGGCGCGTACATAGTAGGAATGGCCATGGATTTTGCGGCGCGCATCGTCATCCCCGCCAAAGGCGGTGAAATGGGCGGCTTCGATATGGGTCTGGGCGGAGATCAGCATCATGGCAGCAGTTCCGATACCCCAGGACGGTCCGCCCCGTCGCGTATCCACCGCATACGGCAGCCAACGCCGGCCACATCGGCGTAGACATCAGGCTTGCAGGTGCGCACCTCGAGCCCCTGCACCGCCTCAAACGCGCAGAGGCGCGCGATGATGTCTTCGCAGAGCTTTTCCTGCAGGTTCACGTGGCCGGAGGCCGCCGCAGCCTTCACTGCCGCCAATGCCTGATCATAATCGAACACTGATGAGATCGCGTCTGCGCCGTCCTGGCGGGCGGGCAGGACAATATCGAGATCTACCAGCACGCGCTGGGGCGCAGCCTGTTCAAAATCGTGGATGCCGATGGACGCCGTCAGTTCGATGGCGCGAAAGCTGATCGCGTACACGGTCTCGCCTACTCCCTGATCTTGAACATCACGTCGCGCTCAAGCGGGATCAGCCGCTGGCCGCAATCCACAAACATGGTGTGGCCGCTGGCCACATCGCTGCCAGCGAGGAACACGGCAGCGCGGGCTATATCTTCAACGCGGGGCGTGCACGCAAGCGGGTTAACGCAGCTGGAGCGTTCAAACTCCTCCTCGCTCTGGTCCCAGCTGGGACGGGCGAGCCCCGGCGCGAGGCCATAAAAGCGGATCGCGTCAGGATCGTAGTGCTGGGCGAACATCTCGGTTGCCGCTTTCAGCGCGATCTTGGTCGCGGTGTAGCTGAAGAAGTCCGGATTGAGATTGTCCACCTTCTGATCGAGCAGGTTGATGACCGAGCGGCGCCAATTGGCCTCGCGCTCGGCAAACCGGCTCATCATCAGGCTGGGCGAGAGGAAATTACCGGTCGACATGGATGCCCAGCGGGCTGCATCGATACGGGCCGGGTTGTCGTACTCGAAGGTCGAGGCGTTGTTCACAAGACAGTCCAGCCGCCCGAACGCCGCCCACGCCGCATCGACAAGCGCAGGACCGGCCTCTGCGTCATCAAGGTCGGCCTTCAGCGCCACTGCGCGCACGCCCGCGCCTGCGAGTTCGGCGCACATGGCCTCCGCTTCGTCCCGGGAGTTGCGGTAATGGACGGCCACGTCCCAGCCCGAAGCTGCGAAAGCCCGGCTGATCTCTGCGCCGATCCGGCGCGCGCCGCCTGTGACGAGGACGGCGGGCCTGCCCCCTCGACTATCGGACATGGAGATC
Source organism: uncultured Oceanicaulis sp. (assembly GCA_964497275.1). Lineage (GTDB taxonomy): Bacteria > Pseudomonadota > Alphaproteobacteria > Caulobacterales > Maricaulaceae > Glycocaulis. Next base: position 5,440 of record CAZCEG010000076.1, on the reverse strand, counting down.
CTGCCAGCACAGAAACATGCCGGGCTGTTCATTGATGAAGCCGCGCACCATGAACATCAGATCCTGGGCAAAATCGAGCTTCTTCACCGGGTTCACCAGAAAATCGGCATCCAGCCGCCGCGCGAGGACCACACCGGTAAAGGGCTGGCCGAAAAGTTTTCGGCGCACGAGGCGCGGATTGACCCAATAGCCTTCCGCGCGGGCAGCCTCCAGCGTATGCGGCACCAGTTTCTCCAGTGCAGTGACATCACCCATGGCGTTAGCCGTGTCCATTCTTGCAGACGGCAGAAGGAGCACGACATTGGCCTTGGTGGCGTTGATTTCCACCGCGAACACCAGCGCACGTCCATTTTCCCTCCCGACAGAGTCGGTGTCGGTGTGGGGATAGCTGCGGATGGCATAGATGGCGGACGGGGCCTTGCGGGTCGAAAAGACATGAACCTCGGGATCGGCAGCGGCCGCGCGGTTCACCTTCTTCGCGCCGGTCAGCAGAAACTCGGGATCGACGAGGATGGTGGCCCGCTCCGGGATCGTCACATCGAGCAACTGGCGGGTGCGCGTGATCAGGCCGGACACGCCGCCCTGTGCACTGGCGACCACAACGATGACCAGCAAAAGCGGGATGAGGATGGCGAGCAGCTGCGCACTCGCCATCAGCCAGCCCGCGCGCGATTCATCGACAATGCCCTGATAGGCAAGTCCGCCATAAATCAGCGCCAGCGCCAGCAGGACCACCACCACGCATACCTGCGCCCAGCGGGGGATCACGATGGTGGAAAACGATGAAAAATAGTCCACGCCCAAACCCTTCCCGCGACCGGTGCGCGACCTTAGCAAAGATTGGCGCGTATACCAGTTGATCCGATCAGCACACGCGCGCTCGACGTAGGCGGCCACACGGCCTAACTACGGGGCCTTCCAGTCAGCTGGGCACCGCGCCCGGCCACGCCGAAAGCTGCTGCCGCCCGTGACCCTGACCGCGCCCGATCCGAAACGCCCGACGCTTGGCATGGCCGAGCTGATCGCGATGACGAGCGCGCTGATGGCACTCAATGCGCTGACCATCGACATCATGCTGCCGGCCCTGCCCGCCATCGGCGCTGCGTTTGGGGCGCTCGGCAATGAGCGCCAGCTGATCATCACCTCCTACGTGCTTGGCTTCGGGATTGCCCAGCTGGCCTATGGTCCGCTGGCCGACGCGCCGGGGCGGCGCACCGTGCTGCTGGCGTCGCTGGGTGCCTATACGCTGGCAACGCTGATCTGCCTTGCTGCGCCCGATTACAGCCTGATGCTGGCCGCGCGTGCGCTGCAGGGCGCTGCAGCGGCCGGTACACGCGTCATCGCCACCGCCGTGGTGCGCGATCTCGTTTCGGGGCGGAAGATGGCGCAGATCATCTCCATCGCCATGACCTTCTTCATGGCCGCCCCCATCCTTGCGCCCGGCATAGGCCAGCTCATCCTGTTCGTGGCGGAGTGGCAGTGGATCTTCATCGCGCTTCTGGTCAGCGGCATCACCTTATGGGTGTGGATGTGGGTACGCCTTCCCGAGACGCTGGCACCAGAAAACACCATTCCCTTCAACGTGAAATCAGCGGCGGTGAATTACTGGCTCGCCGCCAGCAACCGCATCACGCTGGGATATATGTGCGCGGCCTCGCTGATCTTCGGGGCGCTCTTTGCCTTCATCGCCACCGCCGAGCAGATCATGGCCGAGCTTTACGGGCTGGACGCCTGGTTCGCGATCGCGTTCGCAGGCGTGGCGGTGGGCCTCGCATTCGCTAACATTATCAATGCCCGCATTGTCGGGCGCTATGGCATGCGGCGCATTTCCCACCTCGCCATAGTCGCCTTCATCCTCATCAATGGCGGACACATGATCTGGGCGCTGATCGAGGAGCCGCCCTTCTGGGTGTTCTATCCGCTCCTGACCCTTGGCATGATGCTGTTCGGGATGATGGGCGCGAACTTCTCCGCCCTCGTCATGGAACCTGCAGGCAAGCGGGCAGGCACGGCGTCTGCCCTTTACGGCTCGGTGACCGCCATTGTCGGCGCGGCGCTCGGCACCGCCATCGGGCTTACCTTCAACAACTCGGTTGTCCCGCTTCTGGCGGGCATGGCGGTCCTCGGCCTTGCGGGGCTGATCGTGGTCTATATCACGGAAAAGGGTAAGCTTTTCGATCCCGGATCACCCGAACCCGACACGCTCTGAGGCGCTTTGGGTCCGATTTTGTCCGCGCCTGCCCTCGCTTGAGCTACACTGCCCGCCCCTTGAAAAGGAGTGCGCAGCATGGCCACCACATCCGTTCTCACCGTGCATGGATGGAGCGCGTCGGACAGCTCCATGGCGGAGCTCGCAGGGTTTCTGGAACGGGCAGGCTTCGATACGGCCCAGCTCTGGCTTGGCGGCTACCCTTCCATGGCCGACGAGGTGCATCTGGCCGACAGCGCGCGGCGCATGGGCGAGGTGGTGCGCGAAATGCAGGCCGACGGGCGGCTCGCCGAGCGCTTCCACATCGTCACCCATTCCACAGGGGCGCTGGTTGTGCGCCAGTGGCTGGCTTTCACCTACCCCGAAGGCGGCGCGCCGGTAGACAATTTCCTGATGCTGGCACCGGCCAATTTCGGCTCCCCGCTCGCCGTGCTTGGGCGTTCCGCGCTGGGGCGTCTGATCAAGGGCTGGAAGAACAGCTCCCAGACCGGCACCGAGTTCCTCCACGCGCTCGAGCACGGCTCCATGGCGCAGCAAAATCTCGCCCTTGCTGATCGTCTGTCCCGTAATGGTGAGACCGCCAGCCCGTTCAGCGAGGCGGTCGTGCGCCCGTTCGTGATCACCGGGCTCGACGTGTTCCGGCCCATGGGAATACTCGGCGAGAGCGCATGGGATGGCACGGTGCGCGCCGCCAGCGCCAATATCGATCCGCAGGGCGTGACGGTGGACTTCACCGCCCGCGCCGAAGACGGGCTTCCCGCGCGTACGCTCTGGACCCGCCGTGGCCCGCAAAGCACGCCCTTTGCCGTGCTGCCCGACCGCCATCACCTCAACATTACCGAGCCGCTGACAGGCGGGCCGTCAGGGGCATCAGCCGATGCCGCGCGGCGGCTGGGGCGGCTGGTGCTGCAGGCCTTGCGGGTGACCAGCGCAGCGCAGTACCGCCAGCTGCGCAATGACTGGGTGGCCCTGAACGATGCCACGCGCACTCTCGTACAGCCACACATGGAGGCCGAACGCGCAGCCCTCTCCGGTGAGGAGCCCCCGGCACCGGACCGCTTCAACGAGCATTATCAGATCGTGTTTTCCGTACGCGATGATAGCGGGCTGCCGGTCGATGATTATCATGTCTGGCTGACCGCGCCGACCGAGCGCGAACTGGTCTCCGGCCTCTCCGGCGAGGTTTCAAGGCCTGAGGAATACGCGCTGCGCCACGTGCTGAAAAAGGTGCATGTGAACCGGCGCGCCAGCCATCGCCGCGTCTTCCATATCGACCGGCGCGAGCTGATGAAGCAGGGCGGCATGCGCTCTGCCCTCACCTCCAGCCGTCAGGCGCTGCTCGCGGCCGGGATCAGCGCACCGGCACCGGGCCCGCATATCAGCTATTTCACGCGCGGGGACGGGCTGGGCTCTGGCGTCATTCCGCTTCGTTCCCTGACCAGCGATGCACCGGGCGAGCGCTTCCTGAAGCGCTACGCCACCCACTTCATCGATGTCATCGTACCCCGCCGGGCAGATGAGAAGGTGTTCACGGTAAGGGGGCTGCGGGGGTGATCACCCCTCCCAGCTGGCTGCCATCTCTTCGGTGACGATCCCGTCGAGCCGCCAGCCCGCACCCTCGCCCTGTTTGAGCACCTCACAGAGCCAGGGCATCAGGACCAGAAGATCAGCCTCCAGCGTGTGGGGCGGGTTGATGATGACGAGGCCGGCTCCGGCGAGCTTGCCTTCGCTTTCGAGATCACGCACCCACATATCCGCGCGCAAAATAGCTTCCGGCGCGGCATCCCGCTCGGTCACCAGCCATTCAGCCAGCCCCTCATCAAACCTGTCCAGAGACCAGAGATCCTTCATCGGCCGCCAGAAGATGAAGGTGCCCGTGGGCCAGCGCTCCAGCCCCTTCATCGCGGCTTCGGCAAGGCGGACGAACTCGTCGCGGGCTTCAAAGGGTGGATCGATGAGGACGAGGCCGCGCTTCTCGCGCGGCGGCAGCAGGGTTTTGAGCGCCTTGTAGCCATCGCGCTGCTCCACCTTCACCCGCGCATTGAGCGCATAGCGCTTGTCGAGCGTCTTTGAATCGGCCTCGTGCAGCTCGCATAAATGCACCCTGTCAGCAGGGCGGATCAGCCGCGCGGACACTTCCGGCGATCCGGGATAGGCGGTGAGGTCTGCGCCCGCATTCATGGCGCGGATGACCCGCAGCAAGGGCGCGAGCACGCGCTCCACATCGGCTGGGCGGTCCGCTGCCATCACCCGGCCAATGCCTGCCTGCCATTCCGGGCTGCGCCGCGCGGCATCGCTGGTGAGGTCATAGGCCCCGATTCCGGCATGGGTATCGATCACGGCAAACGGCTTGTCCTTGCGCTTGAAATGCTCAAGGCACAGCGCCAGCACGACATGCTTGAGCACGTCGGCAAAGTTTCCTGCGTGGAAGGCGTGACGGTAATTCATGGGGCGCGTTTCTAGGCACTGACAGCCATGCACGCAATCGTGAGCACGCTGTGCAGCGCCGCCGATTGACCGTGTGCAGCATGGCTTTAGCGTGCTCTGCAGCAAGGGGCCAGAAGCGCCCCGCCGATAAAGGGGAGATTTCCATGATCCGGTCAGCCATAGCGGCGGGCATCGCCGCACTTTTCCTTGGCACTGCCGCCTTCGCGCAAGCGCCCGACACCAGCAGCGACCCACGTGAACCGCGCAGCTTTGAAAGCCGGGGCGAGGTCACCGCCAATGGCCAGCGCGTGCGCTACCGCGCCATCGCAGGGGAAACCTTCCTGCGCGATGATGACGGCAAGGCGATCGCGTCGATCTTCTCCACCAGCTATATCCGCGAGGGCGTATCCGACCCGCGCACGCGCCCTGTGGCCTTCATCTTCAATGGCGGGCCGGGCTCGGCTTCTCTCTGGCTGCATATGGGCGTGTTCGGGCCGGTCCATCTCGTCCTGCCGTCCGAGGCCGAGGACGATGGCGCAGCGCCGTATGATCTGCGCGCCAATCCGCACACGCTTCTCGATTCCGCTGATCTCGTCTTCATCGATCCGGTCGGCACAGGCTTCAGCCGCACGCTGGGCGATGCAGACCCGGCCCAGTTCTGGGGCGTGAACGAGGATGCGCGCTCGCTTGGCCAGTTCATTCGCATCTGGCTGACCGAGAACCAGCGCTGGAACTCGCCCAAATACCTGATGGGCGAAAGCTATGGCACCACCCGCATCGGCGCGCTGATGAACGAGATGGAGC
>CAZCEG010000075.1:0-9357 GCA_964497275.1 uncultured Oceanicaulis sp. | reverse complement strand
GGGCATTTAGGCTGAACCCGGCATTGCGCCTGCGCTTGTGCACCTCATCGTGCAATCCCTCCCTATTTTTGCCACGGCGGCTGTGTAGTAATGGAGCGGCTGGGGAGTTGACGCGTGCGCGGCCCGTGCCTTGCAAGGGCGCTGTGAAACAGGTTCATCCCCCGTATCCTGCCTGACAGGGATGCGAGTTCAGGAGAGACGTCCATGACGGCTACGCGGTCCTTCGTTGTCGCTGCGGTCCTGCTTGTCGCTGCCATTGCTGCGGCCGGCCTCTACATAGCGACGCGTTCGCCCGCCGAGCCGGAGCCTGCACCGTCCGAACCTGCGGTTTCGCAATCCCAGCCGTCTGAGGAGCGCCCTGCCGCCTCCAGCCTGACCCCGCCGAGCTTTGATGTGGTGCGCGTGGATGCGCGCGGAAACGCGGTCATTGCAGGGCGCGGCGCGCCCGGCGCCGAAGTGGCGCTGCTGGCCAACCAGCGTGAACTGACCCGCACCACCATCACGCCCGCTGGCGAATGGGTGATCATCCTGCAGACACCGCTGCCGACAGGCACGGTGGAGCTGAGCCTGCTCATGCGTACACCGTCAGGCCAGGAAGTGCGCTCCGATCAGGTGGTCGTGGTCTCGGTGCCTGAGTCCCGTGATGAGACACCGCTGGTCGTTCTGGGCCGTCCGGGCGAGGCCAGCCGTGTCCTGCAAGGCCCGCAAGAGGGTGTCGGTGTCGGCCCGCTCGTGCTGGAAACCGTCGACTATGACGAAAATGGCGCGGTGATCTTTTCCGGCCGCGCAGAGCCCGGCACGCGCGTGCGGATCCTCGCTGATGGCGATCTCGTGGCCGAGACGCAGGCCGATGCGGCAGGCCGCTGGAGCGTGCCCGCGAGCACGGGCTTCGAGCCGGGCGTCTACAGCCTGCAGGTTGATCAGCTTGACGAGGAAGGCCGGGTGACGGCCGTGATCGTGCTGCCCTTCGAGCGTGCGACCCCTGAGGCGCTGGCGCTGGGCGGGCAGCGTGTCGTCGTCCAGCCGGGCAATTCGCTCTGGCGCATCGCACGCCGTCTTTATGGCGAAGGCCTGCAGTATACCGTTATTTATCAGGCCAATCGCGACCAGATCCGTGACCCGGACCTCATCTATCCCGGGCAGGTGCTCGCGACGCCCGAGACTGACAGCAATTAATCGCCGCTGACAGGTCGCAATCGGATTGTTCGGGCGGACTAATCAGCCTATGGGTTATGCCCATGGCGACACCCAGTGACGTAGTTCAGACACCCGATGGCCAGCTTCCCGAAGGCAAGCTGGGCGAGGCTATTACCCGTGTTCTGGGCATACTGGCCTCAAAGGATATGGCGCGTTGGCGTCTGCGTATGGTGGTGGCGTTTCTGCTTACCGTCGTTGCCAAGCTGTTTGCGGTGTCTGCGCCCGTCCTGTTCGGGGATGGCCTCAACGCGCTGATCGGCGGTATCGAAACCGGCGCGACCTTTGCGCTATGGGCCTTTGGCGGGGCGTTCATCGCCAATGCGTTCGCGCGCTTTGCCTCCACCGCCTCGCCGCAATTGCGCGACATGATGTTTGCGCGCGTCTCGCAGGATGCGCAGCGCATCGTCGCGCTCAAGGGCTTCCTGCACGTCCAGTCCCTGTCGCTGCGCTATCACCAGACGCGCCGGGCAGGCGCGGTGAACCGGATCATCGACCGGGGCGCCAATGCGGTCGACTTCCTGCTGCGCTATCTCGTCTTCAACATCGTGCCTGCGCTGATCGAGCTGATCCTCGCCTCGGTGATCGTGGCGCTGCGCTATGGCTGGATATTCTCCGTTATTATCGTGGGCGCAGTGGTGTCCTATGCGCTCGCTACCTGGCTGATTACCGAGTGGCGGGTGAAGCTGCGCCGCCAGATGAACGAGGCCGATAGCGAGGTAAACGCCCGCGCGGTCGATATCCTTGGCAATTTCGAGACGGTGAAGGCCTTTGCTGCCGAGAAGCGCGAGGCTGCCCGCTTTGACGAGGCGCGCGGGCGCTATGCGGTCGCCGCCACCAAGGCCGATCAGAGCCTGCAGACGCTCAACATCGTGCAGGCCGCGATCATGAATGGCGGTCTTCTGGCCGTAATGCTGGTGGGTGCGATGCTGGCGCTGGAGGGGCGTCTGCAGGCAGGTGACGTGGCAGCACTCACCCTCCTGCTGATGAGTGTCTATCAGCCGCTCAATATCCTCGGCTTTGCCTACCGCCAGATCCGTCAGGCCGCGATTGATCTGGAGCGCCTGTTCGAGACCCTGAAGCTCGTGCCGGATGTTCAAGACCGTCCGGGTGCTGCGGAGCTGAAGGTCGTTGATGGCACGATGGTGTTTGAAAACGTCACCTTCGCCCATGAGGGCCGCTCACGCTCGGTGGAGAACCTCTCCTTTGAAGTGCCCGGCGGCAGCTTTGTCGGCATTGTCGGCCCGTCAGGGTCTGGCAAGTCCACGACGCTGCGGCTGATCCTGCGCTTCTTTGATCCGGACAAGGGCAGGGTGCTGATCGATGGTCAGGACATCGCCCACGTCACGCAGGAGAGCTTGCGCAATGCGATGGGCCTCGTCCCGCAGGACGTGGTGCTGTTTAACGACACGCTGCGCCAGAACCTGCTCTATGGCCGCCCTGACGCCACCGACGAGATGCTCTGGGATGCGATTGACCGGGCCCATTTGCGCGAGTTCGTCGCCGATCTGAAGGACGGGCTGGAGACCAAGGTGGGCGAGCGGGGGCTGAAGCTTTCCGGCGGCGAGAAGCAGCGCGTTGGCGTGGCCCGCGCGATCCTGAAGAACCCGCCCATCCTGATTCTGGATGAGGCGACCTCCGCGCTTGATTCGGAAACCGAGAGCGAGGTGCAGGCCGCCCTCGACGAGGTGATGCGCGGCCGGACGGTGATCTCGGTTGCCCACAGGCTCTCCACCATTTCCGGCGCAGACCGCATCTATGTGCTCAATAACGGCACCATTGCCGAGTGGGGCACCCACGAAGAGCTGATTGCCAGAGGCGGTCAGTATGCCGCGATGTGGAACCGCCAGATCCAGGCTGTGAACGCGGCCCGCAAGATCAAGGAAGCGACCTTCGCGCGTACGCGCGAACTGTAATCCAGCTGCAGTGGAACTGCTTTGCGCTGCCACGAGTTCAATACCTGTCAATAACTCGGGGCTAGGGTCCAGCGCCCCGACACGCAGGTATCAAGGAACAAGGTATGGGCCGGAAGGTCACGACACATAGCCGCCGGATCACCTCCGAGCGCGAGGGCAGCGTGGACTGGCAGGATGCCATGGACTCGTTCGCGCTTTACGCCGCTCTGGTGGAGGATGAGGGCGCGCGTGAAGTCCTGATGGATATGGGCCGCGCGGAAATCCTGATCTCGCAGAACGAGGCGCCCGAGCTTGCGCGCATGTTCGCCCGCGAGACGCCCGAAACGCTCGCCGTCGCGATCGTGCGTCCGACACACAGCAATGATGCACGCTTTATCGAGATGTTCATCTCCGAGCTGAAGAAAGTGGGCCGCCCCGTCGGCCTTTTCGATACGGTGGAGGACGCCGACGCCTTCCTCGTCTCGCAGCGTGATGCCGGCGCTCAGCCGGGCAAGCCTCGCGGCAAAGGTCTCCTCGACCGGCTCAAAGGGCTTTTTGAGGGCTAGGGCTCAGATCGGATTTATCGCAGCCGGATCATCCAAGTCGATCTGCCAGCTTCCCAGCGTGTGCGGTTCAAAGCCTTTCGGTCCGCAGCGCTGGGCTTTTGCAGTGATGTGTTCGCCGTCAATCTCGATCATGTTGAAGGAGGGGTGGCCTTCGCGCATCCGCGTGGAGAGCGTGCCTGCCGTCAGGTTGAGATAGGCCCCGCCCTGATAGCGGTGCAGGTCAGCCGCTGCACCGTGAACATGGCCTGTCAGCAGCAGGCGTACCGGGCTCGGCGCGATCGCGGCGCTTGCAGCAAGGCCCCTGCGTGTCCTCGTGCGCAAGGGTGCGGTTGCAGGCGGCACGAAGGGGTGGTGGCAGGTGATGATGCCCGGCCGGTCACCCACGGCATTGAGTGCGATATCAAGATGGCTGCGCCGCACGGCACCTTCCGCCCAGTTGGAACGCGCCTGCCAGCCCCGCGCTGAATTCAGCCCCACAGCGCGCCAGCTGCCGATATCGAGCGGCACTGTGAGCTCGGCAAAGTGCCGGTCAAAGCGGGAAAACGGGTGCGAAACGCGCGACACCGCGTTGAGCAGAGGCGTGTCATGATTTCCGGCGACGACAAGGCGGGGCGCCGCGAACTGGTCCAGCCAGTTGCGGGCGGCCTCGAACTCGGAGCGCTTGCCGCGCTGGGTCAGGTCACCCGCCACGATGATGGCGTCCGGTTTTGTCTCGTGGATGAGGTCTGCCGCGCCGTTCAGGGCCGCCGGGTGCTCGGTGCCGAAATGCAGATCGGCGAGATGGACAATGCGGATCATGCCTTGCGCGCAGCCAGTATGCGCGCTGCGCCCTCTATCAGCTCAAAACGGATCTTGCGGGGCAGGGTGACAGGTTCACCGTCCAGTGTCGCCTCGATACCGGTCGATTCCAGCGCTTCCACCTCCACCGCCCGGGCGGTCAGGCGCTCAACGCCGGCCGCCTGCCGCCAGTCATCCACCAGCCCGCTAAGGCCTGTCATGGCGAGGTCGAGAAGGTTTTCAGGGGCTGTGGCCAGAATGTCAAAACCCGGCTTGTGTGCCGTATCGGACAGGAAAATGCCGAGCGCCTGCGCCGTTGCATCCGGTGCGGCCGAGGGGTGGTAGCGCATGGGCGTGTCGAGGCTGAAGGCGTCGGCTTCGCTGAACTCGGTTACCGCCTTCACGATGTCGGCCTTGCGTAAGGATTCGCGGGGGCCCGCCAGCCGTGTCAGCCCGCCCAGAAGCGCGCCGACATAGAAGCGGCGGCCCTCAACCTCGCCTGCATTCAGCGTGACGAGTGACGGGGCCGACAGCACCGCCTGAAGGCAGGCAGCGCGGTCCTCGATCTCGTCATGCACCATTCGCGGCAGCATGTTCATCGTGCCACCGGCCAGCGGCAGGATGGGTGGTGCGTCAGGCCCGAGTATGTTCAGCGCACAGGCGAGCGTCCCGTCGCCGCCCCAGACGATGATCGCGTCCGCGCTTTGCCCGCGCATCCGTTCGCACACCGCCTCGCAGTCCTGATCCATTATCTCGAAATGCGCATCCACGCCGTGATCTGCCAGAACAGGCTCGATCACCTCGCGCGCGTCAGCAGGCACGCTGCCGGCCAGCGGATTGATGAGGACATGAACGCGGCGCAGGCGCGCGTTCGACGCTGTTTCGTCTTGTGAAGATAATCCCGCCATGATGACGTAACGCCTTGCTGAGGCGACGGGTTCCCGTGCGACAGCAGCAAAGGCCAGCTGCCAGCGATGTCGGGAAGGTGTCGTCGCGATGGCTCCCCGGGCCGGACTCGAACCAGCGACCGAGCGGTTAACAGCCGCTTGCTCTACCAACTGAGCTACCGGGGAACGGCCTATCGCGCGACAGGCGGGGTTCTTACCAACACCCCATCCGGGGCGCAAGCAGGTAAGTTCACCCTTGGCACCTGCAAACAGCAGCCAAAAAAATCGGGAGCCCGAAAGCTCCCGAAAAGGCATGGGTGGATGGTGGGGTGTCTTCAGAAGAAGACGAGATGACATTAACGATTCGTTGGTTAACAACCCGCTAACGCTATTGGCATTGCTTGAAGAATTCGTCATCGCTCTCAACAGGGCGTTACCGGCTCGCCGCACTCGCAATAGTGCGCTAGCATCCGTCCGTGCACGCAAAATCAGGGAGACCCCAGATGAGCAATCCGCCGCGCAATGGCAGCGATCAGGCCGAAATGGTCAATGGCCGCTACACCAGCTTTAACGCCTTCTTCCCCTTCTATCTGCGCGAACACGCTCTTCCGGCGACGCGCTACTGGCACTTTGTGGGTACGGTGCTCGCGCCGGCCGTGCTGGTCTGGGCGCTGGTCACGCAGACCTGGTGGGCTCTGCTGCTAGTGCCGGTCACGGGCTATTTCTTCGCCTGGGTCAGCCACGCCTTCATCGAGCGCAACAGGCCGGCCACCTTCACCTATCCGCTCTGGTCGCTAATGGGCGACTACAAGATGTTCTGGCTGTGGGTGACGGGAAAGCTTGATGCCGCACTCGAAGAGGCCGGTGTCACCAACCATCCCCATGCCGCCCCGCAGGGCTAGAAAGTTCGACGGTCGGGAAGTGGAGGCGCCACCCGGAATCGAACCGGGGTACAAGGATTTGCAGTCCTCTGCGTCACCACTCCGCCATGGCGCCTCTGATGTGGTGGATGCACAGCTATAGCGATGCGCCCGAGCGGCTGCAACGCGCTTGACAGCGCATCTGCACCAGACGCGCACATGGACGCATAAAGGCGCGTTGCGCTTTGCGTGGTGCGCGCGATATAAGCCCGCCACGTTTCATGCCGAAGGGACCCCGCCCCGATGAGCGATTTCGCGCAAGCCCGCCGCCAGATGGTCAACAGCCAGATCCGCCCTGCGGACGTGACCGACCGCGCCCTGCAGGATGCGATGCTGGCGATTCCCCGCGAACGCTTCCTGCCGCGCTCGCTCGGCGGGTCTGCCTATGCGGACATGGAGATTGATCTTGGCCATGGCCGCCGCTTCATGCGGCCGCGCGATTTTGCCAAGCTGGTGCAGGCGGTGGCTGTGAAGCCGGGCGATATCGTGCTGGATCTGGCCTGTGGCCGCGGATATTCGACCGCCATCCTGTCGCGCCTGTGCGAGACCGTGATCGGGCTGGAGAGTGAAGCCGGTTTTGCTTCCAAGGCCGAAGGCGCGCTCAGCGATGTCGAGGCGGACAATGCGGTTATTGTCACAGGCGATCTGAAAGCCGGCGCGCCGGATCACGGCCCGTTCAACGTTATTCTCGTCAATGGCGCTGTCGATGAGGTGCCTGCCGCGTGGCTGGACCAGCTTGCCGATGGGGGCAGGCTGGGCGTGATTGTACGCGAGGGCGGCGTTGGCCGGGCGCGGGTCTATACCCGCAATGGCAGCGCGGTTGGCAGCCGGGTCGTTTTCGACTCGATGACGAGCCTTTTGCCGGGGTTTGAACGTCAGCCGACATTCGCCCTTTGAAAACACAAACGTGAACCTGAGTTCACGTGCCATGCCGTAACGGGGATGGTAGTTGGAAATTCGGGGCAGCGCGCCCATGTAAGCGGGGCCGGGTGGCCATCAACCGGAACGAGGGACGCCATGAAATTCCATTACTGCCTGATCCTGGCCGCCAGCGCGGCAGCCATCGGCTTTGCCCAGCCTGCATCTGCCCAGACGCTCACCGAGACCCTTGAAGCGGCCTATCGCACCAATCCGGTGCTGGCAGCCGAGCGCGCCCGTGTGCGTCAGGTCAGCGAAGGGGTGGTGCAGGCCCGCTCTGCCCGCCTTCCCAATGTCGGTGCCAGCGCGGGCATTTCCGAAACCGAGACGTGGGGCGGCACAGGTCCCGGCGCGAGCGGTGGCGGCGATGTGAACTACTCGGTGTCAGCCAGCCAGACCCTCTATGCCGGTGGCGGCATCGACGCGTCGGTAGATCAGGCGCTGGCCCGCATCGAGGCGGCCCGCTACGGCCTGATCAATACCGAGCAGCAGGTGCTGATTGACGCTGTCGCCGTGCACCTCGATGTGCTGCGCGATACGGCGATCCTCTCCATCCGCCGCAACAATGTGGAAGTGCTCGCCGAGCAGCTGCGCGCTGCGCGTGACCGCTTCGAGGTGGGTGAGATCACCCGCACCGACGTGGCGCAGGCCGAGGCGCGCCTGTCGGGTGCACAGGCCCAGCTCTCGGCCGCTCAGGCGACGCTTGCCGCTTCGCGTGCGGGGTATGAGCGGGTGACGGGCACGGTGCCGATGGACGTGCAGCAGCCCGAAGCCCTTCCCGAAGTGCCCGAATCCTTTGTCATCGCGGCCGATGTCGCGCTGGAAAACAACCCGCTTCTGCGTTCCGCGCTCTTCAACGAGCAGGCAGCCCAGGCGGGTATCCGCATCGCCCGGTCGGCCACGCGTCCCGATGTCGGCCTGACGGCATCGGCATCGGAATCGCGAGAGTCTGATTTTTCCGGTCGTGCGCGCGGCTCCGTGACCGTCGGTGCGCGCGTGTCGGTGCCGATCTTCACCGGTGGTCTCAATGATTCGCGCATCCGTCAGGCAGCTGCGGCCGCTGACGAATCGCGCATGAACGTCCTCAATGTGCGCCGTCTGGTAGCCGAGAGCGTCTCCAACGCGTGGAACAACTATCTCGCCGCCGAAGCCGTCATCCGGTCCAGCCGCGAAGCGGTGCGCGCCAACGAGATCGCCTTTGACGGGGTGCAGCAGGAAGCCTTCGTGGGTCTTCGCACCACGCTGGACGTGCTCAATGCCGAGCAGGAATTGCTCAACTCCCGTCTGGAGCTGGTCCGCGCTGAGCGTGATTATCAGGTAGCCTCCTACGCGCTTTTGCAGACGATGGGCCGTCTGACCGCCGAACAGGTGGGGCTGGAGCCGATCGTGGAAGAAAGCATGGATCAGGGCCGCAACTGGTGGCCTAACTTCCCCTTAACGGGCGGCAATTAGGGTCTGCCTTGAACGCATACGGTGCTGGACATCCCGGCACTGTCACTTCAAGCTTGGGATCAGCCACCGCGCTGCCCCCTCACGAGAAGACCTGAAGGACCGGTTTCATGGCCCAGAGCACCGCTGAACAAGAACCGACTATGGAGGAAATCCTCGCCTCCATCCGCCGCATCATCAACGAGGATGACGCGCCGCAGGCGCAGGCCGCTCCCGAGCCGGCAGCCCCTGCAGAGCCGGAGGAAGTGCAGTTCGAGGCGCCTGAGCCGGAGTCTGATGCCGTCGAGGAAGCCGAGGAAGATGTGCTCGAGCTGACCGATCGCGTGGAAGAGGAAGGTGAGGGCACCTCCCCGATGGCAATCGCGGACGACCTGATGATCCTTGATCGTGAAGAGGAAGTAGCCCCGGAGCCCGAGCCTGAGCCTGAGCCCGAGCCGGTCTTTGAGGCAGCGCCAGAGCCAGCACCGGCTCCGCGGCCCGCTCCGGCCCCGGCTCCCGTTGAGGACGAGGACACCCTGCTTGCAGAGCCCGCTGCCAGCGCCGCTGCCGGTGCATTTGCGGCCCTGACCGAAAACCTGCGTGTCAGCAGCGATAATGGCCAGACGCTCGAGGGCATTGTGCGCGAGCTGATGCGCCCGATGCTTAAGCAGTGGCTCGATGAGAACCTGCCGTCCATCGTGGAAGCCAAGGTGCAGGAAGAAATTGAGCGCGTGGCCCGCCGCCGCCGCTAGAGTTCATCGCCGAAATCGGC
>CAZCEG010000074.1:8820-9467 GCA_964497275.1 uncultured Oceanicaulis sp. | reverse complement strand
GCTTTAGCCGCATCCCGCCATCCTAGATGTCTCAGACATCTGGGACAGCCCCATATGTTATTAGAAGTCGTTTTTATATACCTGCTTTTTGAATTTCTTTTTATGTAATTATCGGATATCTCTATGGTTATTACAAACCGCCAAAGAGATTTACTTATGCTGTAGGCTTGGTCGGCATCCATATGGATGTTGATGTCGTGCCTTACCAACTCGTTTGAAAGAAGTTGATATTCTTCATAGGCGCTATAGAATAGCCGATGTAGTTCTATAAAAATTCGCTCGCGCCGAGCCGCCCTAAGTTGGAAAATCGCGATCAATACTGCAGCCGCTATAGGCAGGCTTGTTGCGATGATTATGCTTATGACACTGTCCGTGTTTTGGTTGTAAGAAAAGCAGTCAAACATCAATCGCTTCCACGAAGGGCGCATGTTCCTGGATGTACTGGAAGCGCAGCTCTGCCTTCTTGCCCATCAGGGTTTCCACCAGATCATCGGCCTCTTCGCGGAAGGCGTCATCAATGGTCACGCGCGCGAGCGAGCGCGTCTGCGGGTTCATCGTGGTGGCTTTCAGTTGCGGCGGCGTCATCTCGCCAAGGCCCTTGAAGCGGCCCACTTCCACGCGCTTGCCCTTGAACTCGCCATTCATAA